>DMYK01000275.1:661-7236 GCA_003483675.1 Microcoleaceae cyanobacterium UBA11344 | reverse complement strand
ACTCTCTTCAGAATGACTTTGACAATCTCTTTCTCTTTCTCTTAGATAAAAAATAAAACAATACTGCGACTGCGACTGCGAGCGCGGGGCTTAGGCAACCCTCTTTTCTCTTTCTCTTTGATAAAAAAACAAAACAATACTGCTACAGCCACTGGGATTAGTCTACCAGAGCTGTCTCATGCCGCTAGCCGATGGAGCAAAGGATTGGGAGCAAAGGCTGTCAGAAATCACGCCCCCCACTCTCGCTCCCCTGAGAGCCGGATCAGCTGATCTGAGCTTGTGCGATTTTGCCAGTACCTACAAACCAGGGAATTTCTCACAAAATCGGCAATAAACTCGGATTTTTGATAAACCTGCCGATCGCTTTTTTTGATAAGATCTTTGATGGGTAAAAATGCGTGCCTCTTTGATAAACTCTTTGACAAAATACTGCCCGCGTAGTTTGGGGAGCATGGGATCGCTCTACTAGGCGCTATAGATCTGACAAATTCGGAGGGGCAACTCTTTGATCACATATTGGGTTTATTAGATAGCGTGAGTCTGCTGAATTTCGCTGCTGTTAACTCTAGCGCGATCGTCCCGGATATGTTATCAAAGAGGTGAGCAAAGAGAGCAACTGAAAACAGCCTCAAATCTCGACAAATAGTGGTCACAAATATGGAAAATACACCTGTCCACGCAGCTATCGAAACTACCCTAGAAGCTCAATTATGCTTTGTAGAAGCAGGATTGAAACCCTCGGAATACGTCAATTCGATCATCGAACTTCTCGAAAAACTGCCCCTTCCCCTGAGATTGCAAACCCCCACGGGGCAATTAGTCAGCGAAAACGCTGCTTGGCAGTTTTTACTTGGAGGTGGCACTGAATCTGTCACGGAAATAGCTGCAATTCTCGGCACTGCCTCGCGCAGTAATTCTGGTGCTTTAATCAGTGAATACAAGTGCGTAAACAGCAAAGCACTGATTAATGAGTGCTGGAGTCTATTAGGTGCTGCCAATGCTCGCGATCGGGATGATAATATCGAGGCTGTGGTGGCTGACGGGGATTCGCTACATCTGTTCGCGGATACGCACGCATCAATTTTAAGTGGCTCTGCTTTGCGGGCGATCGCAGGCAAACCTGGCATATATATTTGCGAATGCCCTGTACAAAAAGGTCAAGATCGATTCTGGCAATTTATCAAACAGCCTCTCTCAGATCACCTAATTTTAGTAATGGGACAAGATGTCACTGATGAACACTTAGTCGGCCCAAAACTAGAAGCTAAAAATACAGATTTAATCCAGCTAAACAGAGTAAAACACGAGTTTTTATCCTGTATTAGCCATGAACTAAAAACCCCGCTGACCGCAGTCCTCGGTTTGTCGAGCCTCCTTAAAGATAATTTGATCGGTGTTCTAAACGATCGCCAATCTCGCTACGCGCATCTAATCTATCAAAGCGGTCGGCAGTTGATGTTCATAGTTAATGATATTTTAGATTTGACTCGATTGGAAACCGGGCAACTAGAACTTTTCCCGGAATCCGTTGATATTACTGCTGTCTGCAACGAGGCCTTTGCTCAAGTTAAGCAACTAGATCTGCCTGATGATAATCCTCGGATTATATCGCTCAAAAATTCTGTGTCTTCTCCCCCAGAATCCGCTGATAAAATCGAATTTATTCTGGAAATAGAACCGGGTCTAAGCTTCTTAATTGCTGACAAACTTCGGCTGTGTCAAATGCTTGTCAACCTCCTCTCGAACGCTCTCAAATTCACGGATACTGATGGAAAAATTGGCTTGAAAGTAAATGTTTGGGATGGCTCGATCGCCTTCACTGTTTGGGACAATGGCATCGGCATCCCCGCAGACAAACAACACCTAATCTTTCAAAAATTCCAACAGCTAAAAAGCCCCCTGACTCACCGATTTCAAGGAACGGGTCTGGGATTGGTACTCACCCAAGGATTAGCGAGGCTTCACGGCGGTGATGTTTCGTTTATTTCTTCAGAATGTCAAGGTTCTCAATTTACTCTGCTTTTGCCACTCTATCCTCCTGGAAACAGCAGGGAAGAATTAGCAGAATATGCAGCGGTGAAGCCTCCTCTTGATCAAACAGCATTAAAAACCAATTGTCTGGATTCGATCGCTAATTCTCGCTCCCGTCTAGTATTAATCGTCGAAGCATTTCCCAAATATATTGAAGATTTAACCAACCTACTCACAAGTTTAGGCTATCAAGTAATGGTCGCCCGTTCCGGTACTGAAGCACTCGAAAAAGCCCGCCGTTTCAGTCCCGAAGCGATCTTCCTCAACCCGCTGTTGCCGATTCTGTCCGGCTGGGACGTGCTGACTCTGCTCAAGAGCGATCCAGATACTCGATCGATCCCTGCGATCGTCACAGCCACCAGAGGCGAAAAAGAACGAGCCTCCGTCAACGGAGCCGAAGGCTTTTTGAGCTTGCCGATCGCAGAATCCGCTTTGCGGTGGCTGCTGGGCGACTTGATTTGCCACCCCGATGACAAGTCAGACAAAGTTAAGAGTTCTTTGACTATTTTGTGGCTCAGCCCGCAGAACAGTTCCTCTCAAGGTTCATCTTTATTGCAAGACTCTACTTACTGCCGGATTTTAGAAGTAGATGACATCGACCAAGCAGAACAAGTCGCCCTCATTTGGCGGCCTTCGGTGATCGTCTTGGATAGTACAAATCAACTGCAAAACCCCTCAGATTTTATCGAACAGTTAAGTCAGTCTTCGAGTTTGGGTTCTCTCCCTTTGGTAACTTTAGACCCCGCAACTACCCAACTGGCAAATCAAGTCAAAAAACTGTCTGTGTTTCCGTGTTTGGCCGCCAGCAGTCCCGATGAAACTGAAACCGATATGTTATCAAAGAGGAGATCAAAGAAGATATCAAAGAGAACTTCTCTGGTAGCATCTGCTTTGTGGCAAGTTATTCAAGTAGCTGCTGGCATGAGTTGAAAGCCCAGCATTTTATTTGCCGACATTTCGACTTTACCCGACTTGCAGCTAACTGCTGGCGAGAATTTGGCGATGTCAGAAGTGGCAAATGCCGAGCGACAAATATCGAGTTTCCAATTCCCAATTCAGAGTTTTCTATGGCCAACTTTCAAGCTTTGATACAGTACAAACCGCAGGATTTCGAGGTGCGATCGCTCGCTGTTGTCCAGAAGTTTTGCAGCAGTTGCAATATCAAAGCGTTGACTTAGTTTTGCTTTGCGATCGTGATGCGCCCTCACCATCCGCTATATTGCCAGCACTATCGAATCTGCGACCGACCGGAAAAGTGCCTATTCTAGTTTTGGATGATCGGTGCATTGCAACTTTATAATCAGAAAGAATCGACTTTCTGCTGCAAGTATCTGCAAAATTTTTGCCTTCTTCCCTGTCGGGATCACAGTTAGAGAAAATTAAAAATACGTTATTAAGTAAGTCAAGTTGCTAGGAATTGGGAAGAGGTAATAGGTAATGGCTCATCGAAAAAAGCCAGTTTTGAGGCTTCGTGATTCGCAACGCTGCGCGGTTTTAAGTTAAAGAGTTTCACATTCAAAATCGCGAAGGGTTGCGAGTTCGATCGCGGCAATCTAAAAATTCAAAACTCTTACCGATTCCCAATTACCGATTCCCAAATTACCGATTCCCCAATTACCAATTCCCAATTCCCGATTCCCAATTCCCCAATTATGAGTTATTATAGGCGATCGAGAAACCTTTATATTTTTTCTGGGGCTGATCGCGTGCCTAATCGGATTCCTCTACTATCTCTGCTGCTTGCACTCGGCTTGTGGACAATGCCCAAGCCTGTTGTCGCACAGGCACTCCTGCCTTACACCCTGCAAATCGACTCGGCCCAACTCGAACAAACAGCCTTGAGCCTTGCAGAAGAAGCCGTCCAGCTAGCCCGACTCCAGCAGTACCAACTGGCGGTACCCAGAGCTGAACTCGCCATACAATTAGCCCCCAAGAATGCTCAAGCTTGGACTTTGTTAGGCAGCTTGTACCTTCAAGTGGAGCAGTTTGATAAAGGCATTTTGGCTTTGCAACAAGCTCAATCTCTGTCGCCAGAAAATCCTGCAATTAAATTTGTTTTGGGAGAAGCTCATTTTCGGCAAGCCAAGTATGAAAAAGCAGTTGAATACTTACAAGCAGGATTAAAGTTAAAACCAAATACTCCCGGTGCATTATTTGATTTAGGCAATGCTTTTTACAAGCTCAAACGGTTTGATCAGGCGATCGCCCAATATGAAAAAGCCTTTGCTTTAGAAAAAAATCTCTGGCCCGCTATCAACAATATCGGATTAGTCAAATACGAAATGGGAGATGTCGATAGTGCCATCAAACGATGGGAACAGTCGATCGCCCTCGACAACAAAGCAGCAGAACCAATGCTAGCTCTAGCAGTAGCATTGTATACCAAAGGCGACAAAGCAAAAGGCTTAGCGATGGGAGAAGCAGCTCTGAAACTCGACAAACGCTATGCTACGGTAGATTTTCTCAAAGAAAACCTCTGGGGCGATCGCCTAATCGCAGCCACCCAAAAGTTCTTAGATACTCCAGAAATGAAAGCAGCACTCACTAAAATTCAAGACACGCCACCTGCGGGGCAAATTTAGCATCTCCCTGGTGAAACTGAGATGTTAAACTAGAATTCAATAACCATTTTATGGGCAGGACTTCCAGCCCTCCCTACCAAAAAACTCACTGTTTGTGGAACAGGCATCTTGCCTGTTCTTGAGAATAATACAACCTAGGAAATTAAATAATTTGAATTCCGTAAAATAGGTAATTATCCAATCTAAAATCTAAACTCTAAACTCTAAAATCTAAAATCTCAAATCCCATGATCGCAACCCCCCTAAGCTGGACAGAATTAGAAGCCCTCACAGACTTTCAAATCGATCGCATCAACGGGCCAACCAACGCCCAATCCCGGTTGCGCCTCTTCGGTAAAACCGAATCCGATGTGCGAGTCACCCTATACCGCGACAACCATGCGTGGTGTCCCTACTGCCAAAAAATCTGGCTGTGGCTAGAAGAAAAACAAATCCCCTACCGCATTGACAAAGTGACCATGTTCTGCTATGGGGAAAAAGAAAGCTGGTACAAGCGCAAAGTGCCATCGGGAATGTTACCCGCGATCGAGCTAGACGGCCGCATCATCACCGAAAGCGATGACATTTTAATCGCCCTAGAACGAGTCTTTGGCCCCTTGAGTTTGGGCATGGAAAACCCGAAAGTCCTTCCCCTGAGACGACTGGAAAGACTGCTATTTAGAGCCTGGTGTACTTGGCTGTGCTACCCAGCAAATTCAGCCAAAGCAGAACAACACAACCGCAACCAATTTATCAGCGTCGTCGCCCAAGTTGAAGCAGCCTTGGCTAGCACTCCGGGGCCTTATTTCCTCGATGAATTTGGCACGGCGGATGTCATCTTTACGCCCTATGTCGAACGGATGAATGCCAGTCTTTTCTATTACAAAGGCTACTCCATGCGGGAAGAAAACCCGCGCTTTGCAGACTGGTTTGCGGGGATGGAAAGCCGATCGACTTATCGCGGTACTCAAAGCGATTTTCATACTCATGTACATGATTTACCGCCTCAAATGGGCGGCTGTTATGAAAACGGGGAACCGCAAATGCTACTCAACAAAGCCCGCGTGGATAATGGCCCTTGGGCTGGATTACCGGATGTGATGTATCCAGAACCGGAAACCTCCCGCGCTGAAGCACTCCACCGCGTTATTAAGCATCACAGCAACATTATTAAAGTCAATCCTGCGGATGACAATTTATTTGATGAGGCTTTGCGTTGTGCTTTAACTTTGATGATGACTGGGGAAGTTTGTACGCCGCCGGTTGGTTCTGATGGGGCTTTGCGGTATTTGCGCGATCGCGTGAATGTGCCCCGTGATATGTCGATTTACGCGGCGAAGCGATTCAGGGAAGCGTTGGAGGAAACGGCGGCTTTGGTGGGCGATTCGCAAGGTACTCCGATTCTGCTGAAGCATCGGCGGGATCAAGATCCGGCTAATTTTGTGTAGTGTTAATCCGTAGGATGCGTCGCTGCGAGATTTTGGATATAACTTGCAGATTATAGATGGCGACGCACCCTACTTGCTAATTTTGTGTAGTGTTAATCCGTAGGGTGCGTCGCTGCGAGATTTTGGATATAACTTGTAGATTATAGATGGCGACGCACCCTACTTGCAATCTGCGCGATCGATGTGCTACCATTGGTAGTATTAAAAGTGGCATAAATAATATGAAAGTATCTATCTCTTTGCCAGATGAGTTAGTGCGTTACATTGACCAGCGTGTAGAAAATCGCAGTCGGCTAGTTGAGGTTTTATTGCAAGCGTGGCGCAAACAACAAGAACAGCAGGCAATGGTAGAAGCTTGTTTATTGCTGGATGAACTAAGTGATGAATTAACCGATGAGGATGAAGCATGGCAGCAAGCAGCGATTACCGACTGGGAAGCATCTGGCTTGTGAATTTCGATCCCTCAGTTGGTACAGAAATCCGTAAGACTCGACCAGCGGTAATTATTTCAGGAACTGCTTTTAATCAACGCAGC
>DMYK01000275.1:0-635 GCA_003483675.1 Microcoleaceae cyanobacterium UBA11344 | reverse complement strand
TTTACGACCCGTTTTGCCTGTAATTCCTTAAATATGTGACTCGATTGTTTGCATCAATTTGTATGTATTTTAAATTTTGAAGTTCAGATATTATTCTTTCTTGTTCAGACTCAGAAATTCCGCCTTGAAATTGAAACATGGCGCCGATTGAATTCTGAAGTGAGCTTATTTTGGCTGGCTTTAACTTTATGAGCCTTTCAAAAACATATTGAACTACTTCCGAGCTATTTTGAGGTTTCGATAAGTCTTTCCGGTTCTCTTCAATTCGGCGTTGAGGGTTTTGAGTTTCCTCTTCTTTTCTGGCTAGCTGTATCAGCATTTGCGCCAAACGCAACTTGTCCCTGTATCCAAGCTCCTCGCATAAGCCGGCTATCTCATCATAGGTCATGACAACTTTCATTTGAGACTTCTCATCACGGGATAACTGCCACAGTTGCTCCAATTCAGGATTTGACATAAAACAACCTTGAATTCATTTTTCCATCTTACCACTGCCCCAAAGATTCCACCAAACCCTCCAACTCCTCTGCATCAACACAGCGCCGCGTACACAACCCCGATCGCCCCGCCAACCACATCTACCTGCAACGGGTCAAAAAACACCACTGCCCCAAATCCACAGAAGGCACAAATGG
>DMYK01000226.1:11932-15945 GCA_003483675.1 Microcoleaceae cyanobacterium UBA11344 | reverse complement strand
TTCGTACTGATTATTTTGACATAAAATCGCCGGAAGATAAGGCGGATCTATCCAAGTTTTCCGGGGAGATATTGATGGGATTTTGGCGGCTGGTAAAGCGATCGCAGGTGCGGCACAATTCAAAGCGGATGATGTCTTTGAATCTGACAGCCTTGGCGAGCCAACAGATAAATTTCCCTCAGCAAAGTTGCACATATCTTCACAGTAACTCTCCTGAGTTTCGTCGAGTACATAAACAACTTGAACCGTCACTTCTTTGGTTGTTACTAAACGGGTTTGATGAGCCATCCAGAGAGCAATGTCCAAAGCTATTTGACTTTTAGGTGAACTGTTGTAGCCAACTAGGAAATTCACAGATTTAGCTAATTTGTCTCTTGAGGAAATGGGTATTTTCGGTTCGGGCCCCAACACCATTTCTTCAGCTAAATTGTCGCCTCCTAATGCACTTTCAAAACGCGCTAACATTGTTTTGAGATTCACAGGATTCGCCTCTCTTGAGTGAACTATTTGTTTGGTTTATTGACTATTCGTCTTGCGTAAAGTAGCGATCGAGAAAATTCAAAGCATAGTTGCGGAGTTCATAATACTCCTTAGTTTCCCGCAACTCTTGGCGATCGCGCGGATGGGAAAAAGGCACCGACAAAATCTCCCCGATCGTCGCCGCCGGGCCATTTGTCATCAGCACAATGCGATCGGACATATAGATAGCTTCATCCACATCGTGAGTAATCATCATTACAGCTTGTTTGTGCTTTTCCCAGATATCCAATACCTGTTTCTGCAACTTGGCACGAGTCAAAGCATCCAAAGCCCCAAACGGTTCATCCATTAATAACATCTTCGGTCGAATTGCCAGAGCTCGCGCAATTCCCACCCGCTGTTTCATGCCCCCTGAAATTTGATCCGGATATTTGTCTGCTGCCGATACTAAGTTTACCATTGCGAGGTGTTCGTTGACAAGACTAATCTTATCCGCGCGACTAAGACTTTGCAAAACTTCATCAACAGCCAGCCGAATATTCTCCCGCACAGTCAGCCAAGGTAGCAATCCATAGTGCTGAAATACCATCATGCGATCGGCTCCTGGTTGGCGAATTTCTTTGCCTTCGAGCCGCACCATTCCCGAACTTTGTTTTTCTAAACCAGCCACTATTTTCAGCAGCGTTGATTTGCCGCACCCGGAGTGACCGACTACAGAAATAAATTCATTTTCTCCGATATTTAAGTTGATATTTTCGATCACACTAAATTCGCTACCATCAGCACTTTTGTAGGACTTGAACAAATTCTCTATTTCCAGAAATAGGCGATCGCTATTCACTGAAATCTTGGTATTGGTAGAAGTAGAAGTGTATTGACTCACGGTATTCTCCTAAAAAGTAGTAAAGTGTTAATTGAATTTGCTTGTCATTGCCTAAATCCTAAAATCTTGCAGTCGGTTTCAACCGACTTTAGCTATGAGCCAGGGGTTTCAACCCCTGGCGAGATGGTATAACAAGCGAAAAAGCTCAAACTTTAAGACATAAAAAAAGATTGAGGACGGCGGGATCTAATCTCAAAACTATTGAGATAACCTACCGGATCGCTCGGATCGAATCCTTTCTTATCAATAAACAATTCCGCAGGTTCTATCTTATAATCCTCCGCAGGACAATTGATTGCCATTTCAGCAACAATCTTGCGGTAAAGATCAGTTCTCCAAGCTTTTTTAGCTAAATCCTCAGCATTTTTCGGAACCTCTTTAATATGTCCCCAGCGAGCAGCTTGAGTCATCAACCAAATACTCTGAGATTGCCAGAGAAATGTTGAATGATTGCCTGATATTTGAGGCAAGTTGGCGGGGATATCAAAGAAAATAGTTGTATCCTCCGATGGAAATGTCCGGTCTTTTTCATCAAACCCACCGTAGTTGTAGTCGCCAATAATTCCCGGTCGCGTAAATTTATCGATCGCCCCTGTTTTCGGTTTAGCTCCTGTAAACGATCGCTCGGTCAGCAGCAGCGCTATTTCGCTGCGATTTTCCGGCCTGCTACAATACTGGCAAGCTTCCACCATTGCCTTAACCAGCGAGTAATAAGTCTTCGGGTTTTCGTCAATGAAAGATTCCATAACTCCCAAAACGCGATCGGGATGTCCCAGCCAAACTTCCTTACCTTGCGCGAAGGTAAACCCGACACCTAAATTACCTTGAATTGCCCGCGTATTCCAAGGTTCAGCCACCATATAAGCCTGCATTTCTCCCATTCTCATATTAGTTACCATTTGAGGCGGCGGCACAATAATTACCCGAAATTCTTTGAACGGATCGACACCAGCAGCGGCGGATATATAACGAACAAAGTATTCGTAAATAGCCGAACTGAGTACAACGGCCCAGACTTTTTTTTCCGCTGGTTGACTATCAAAAAAAGCTCTAAATTGTTTACCAAATTCTTCAAAATTGCCGTTGTATTCGTGCCAGGGGCGCAAGCCAAAATCCCACATCGCTTTATTCATAGTCATAGCGTTGCCGTGGCGATGAATTGTCATTGCCGCGCACAGGGGTGCGTGGCGCGCTCCTTCAGCGCCAATTCTGGCGTTTGTGACTGCGCCAGATACCACTGGGGAAGCATCAAGTCGCCCGAAAATCACGCCGTCGCGGGATGTCGCCCAGCTTGCCTCGCGGTTGAGTTTGACGTTTAAACCGTATTTACGAAAAAAGCCTTTTTTCCAGGCGATCGCAAATGGTGCACAATCATTAACGGGGACATATCCGATCGTTAAATTCGGTTTTTCTAATGTTTGCGAATTGACGATCGGTGTTACGGCTAAAGCCTCTTCGGTAAGTCCTTTTGCCGATCGATCCCCGTTAATTCCACACCCAGATAAAGCCATTCCCACCGCCGCCGATCCCATTCCTTGCAAAAACTCTCGCCGGTTCCAATCCTGAAAAAAACTATCGCTCATATTATTTGACAGTTGACAGTTGACAGTTGACAGTTGACTCCGAAAGCAGTTGTCACCTATTACCTATTACCTATTACCTATTACCAATGCCCAAGGCCCAAGGCCCAATGACTACTGACTATTCACCGCTCGATGTGTCACCAATTCTTGAATTTTGCCAACAACCCAATCAAGCACCAAACCAGTTATACCAATCACAAACACTGCTAAAAATACCGAGCTCAGATTTAAACGACTCCACTCATCCCACACAAAAAAGCCAATTCCCACGCCACCAGTCAGCATTTCTACCGCCACAATCACCAGCCAAGCAATCCCCAAACTAATCCGCAAACCTGTAAAAATATAGGGCAAACTTGCAGGCAAAATTATTTTTGTAATCCGCCGCCACTGCGACATTTCTAACACTCGCGCCACATCCAGATAATCTTTGGAAACGCTAGAAACTCCGAGGGCTGTGTTAATAATTGTCGGCCACAAAGACGTGATGAATATTACAAAAATCGCCGACGGATCTGCTAGATTAAAAATCGATAGTGCTATGGGCAACCAAGCTAGTGGCGATACTGGTTTGAAGATTTGAATCAGGGGATTTAGCGCCATCATTGCTGGTTTCGACATCCCGATCAGAAATCCCACCGGAATCGCCACAACTGCACCCAGTGAAAATCCCAGCAACACCCTGCGTAAACTTGCTATCAACAGCCAGCCAATACCTAAATCTCCTGGGCCCCGCTGGTAAAATGGATGCAATATGTAATCCCAATTAGCGATTAACGCCTGATATGGAGTGGGAATTAAATCGCTTTTGAAGCTGGCAATAATCCACCACAGGATCAGAATACCTAAAAAACCCGCAGCCGGCAACAATACAGCATCCCGGATCCTAGCCGGTTTTGCCCGCTTCCAAGCTGCAACTCCTGCAATTGCGATCGCCGACAAGTTAAGTTGAATAAACATTTAATTTTCCTCAGAGTCAGGGGCGGTGCAAGAAATCTTGAACAATACCAACCGGAGACACCGACGAGGCAAAACTATCTAGTGAAAGAAAGTTGACTCTTCAGTCT
>DMYK01000226.1:6992-11879 GCA_003483675.1 Microcoleaceae cyanobacterium UBA11344 | reverse complement strand
GCCATCCCAAGATAAGCAGGCTATCCCCCAATAGCCTTGGGTTCCCAATTTAAAATATTCAAACTGGCATTTAAATCGCGGTCTATCAACAAGCCGCAAGCCGGACAATTATAAATCCTTTCGGCTAAAGGCATATCTTTTTTATGCCCGCAATTGGCACAAATCTTAGAACTGGGAAACCATCGATCTATCAGCACTAAGCTCGCTCCATACATTTTGCACTTGTACTTTAGCTGTCGCCTGAATTCGTAAAAACCTAAGTCGGATATTGCCCGAGCTAACTTGTGATTTGCCAGCAAGCCTCTAACATTCAAGTCTTCAATCTTAATTAGCTTGAAAGTTTTAGCCAAATAAGTTGTCAACTTGTGAAGGAAGTCTTTACGAATGCAGGCTATCGTCCGCGCGAGCCTGCCGATCTTGTTGTAAGTTTTGCGCTGGTTGTTTGAGCCTTTTATTTGCCTTGACGCCTTTCCCTGCAACCGCGCCAGCTTGGTTTTCGCTTGCTTTAGGGGTTTTGGCGCATCAAATACTTGACTGTTTGATAGGGTGACAAAAGATTTAACACCTACGTCAATTCCTACAGAACCTTCAGGTTGTTGCACTGGCAAACGTTGGGCATCAACACAAAAAGAAACAAACCAGCGATTTCCTTCTTTTGAGATAGTAAAAGTTTGAGACACGTAACCGCATTCTAGGGGTTCGTAAAGCCGAAACGTTCCCAATGTAGGAATCTTAATGGTTTTGCCAGCGCTTAGTAAAACTTTGCCGTTAGATGAATCAACTGTGAAAGATTGACCGTCTCGGCGGCTAGCAAATCTTGGATGACCTGCTTTTCCAGAGCGATACCGACTAAAAGCATCTTTCAAGTCAATCAAAGCATTTTGATCAACTCGACTAGATAATTGATTCATCCAAGCGAATTCAGGCTGTTTCTTGACGTAGTTGGTGAGAACTTTTTTGACTTCGTTAAGTACCTTTGAGTCCGTAAATTGCCCCTCACTATACATTTGAGTTCGCAAGCTTAACCCAAAGTTAAATACTACACGCCGAAATCCTGCGTGTTTTGCCATCAAAGTCGCTTCCCGGTTATTCAATTTGAGCGCTCGCTTGACGGCAAACACAAAACTTCTCCTCAACGATGAACTATGGATATTTTTAGCGAACTATTTGGCACTTAAGTCTTGCTCTTCTCAATGCCTGCGAAGTTAGCTGACGGGCTAGGACTGAGAGATGTCCTTCTAGTCAAGAATTAAAAATAAAAAATTACAATCTTATTGTTAATTTTATAATTTTTGCTCTTAATTCTCTAAAGATTCGCCCCGAAAATTGGTTCCTCCGCTCTAGTGACACGACTTTGTGCGATCGTGCAGCACTCGATTAGGCTTGACTTTTTAATGGATTTTATGAATTATAACCATAATGATCTAATCTTGTCAATACATCTTTAGGATTAGATACTTTGTCGGCGGGCAAACCCAAACCTGGGAGCACTCCTAAAGTTTAATTAACGCAACATAAACGCTTCGCTCTTCCTTCTTCAAACCAAAAACCGAATAGTTACATATATAGCAGCAGTTACTAATTGCAGTAACATCACAGGAATTCCGTAACGCAGAAAAGTTTGAAAAGAAATCCGGCGTCCGTGCAGCTCAGAAATTCCCGCCGCCACTATATTAGAAGAAGCTCCCACCAAAGTACCATTTCCTCCCAAAGTTGCCCCGTACATCATTGCGTAAAACAGCGGCAACACCTCCACTGGAAACTGCCCTGCAAAATCGGGAGCCAGCACTTCCGCAGGCGCTAGCCCGACGTTAACAACATACTGTTTTAGCAACGGTACCATCGCCACCACTAGGGGAATATTTGGCACCACACTCGACATCAAACCAACAAAAAACAACAAAGCTAGGGAACCCAAAAATATATTTTTCCCCAAAATAGCTGCTAAAATTACCGATATACTAGCGATGACCCCGGTTTTTTCCAAACCGCCAATTAAAACAAAAATAGACATAAAAAATAGCAGCGTACTCCAATCTAAATCCCGCAAAATATTATTCACAGAATCTATTTTAGATTGATGAGCTAATAGCATTGACAAAGCCGCCCCCAACAAAGCAACGGCTACTGGTGAAATTGGCACTGGTAGCGACTCTCCCACTACAAAAAATGTCAGCACGAAAGCTATAATTAAACCCCCCACTGCTAAAACTCGCGGGTGATTAATTTTGGGATGTGGCAAGTGTTCCAAATCTTTTAATTCTTGGTGCCAGATTTCGGGGAACAGCCACGGCAGAATAACTACTATCACTCCTACTGCAATTGCCCCGCCCAAACTTAATTTTATCAGGTAATCTGCAAAGCTCATATTAATCGCATCGCCGACAATAAATGTCGCCGGATCGCCCAGGATTGTCAGCAGTCCCGAACTGTTGGCTACAAATACCATTAAAATTAGTAATGGCACAAAATCTACACCGACTTCTTCTGCCATTGGCGGAATTAATGGTGCTAGCAGCATGACGGTGGTAGCATTTGGCAAAACTGCACAAATCGGGGTAGTAATGGCGACAATACCCAGCAAGAGATTTTTGCCTTTTCCTTTAGCTAAAAGCACCATTTGAGTTGCCAAGTAGTCGAATACTTTGGTGGGTTCAAATGACCTTACCATTACCATGACTCCGAAGAATAAGCCCAAGGTTCCGTGACTGCGACCGATATATTCGATCGCGTCGTTTAAAGTCATAACGTGGGTAAAAACCAGGATCAGCGCTCCCAAAAAAGCCGCAACCGTTAGGTGTATCCACTCTGTGATTATTAATACAATTACACCGACAAATGTTGCCGCAGCGATCGCAGCTTGCAAGTTTTCCATGAATTTATTAAAAATAATTAAAATTTAAACAAATTCCGCATTGGCTGGCACAATCATACTACTTAATTGCCCTGATGTCAATAGGTTTAAGTGCTGTTTTTTGCCAGCCGTCGGAATCAACTAATTCAGAGTGCCGGCACAGGGAAAAAATTAGAGTAAAACTATTTCTTTTGGCTGGGTGGCGATCGCCCAGACTTGGATAGGTCAATTGAGCGATCGCTCCGCTACAATAAGACAATGGCAATATCTGTCAGACTCCACCCCTAGGCCGACATCATGGATTATAGCCAACTGCTCACCGACAAAACCGACACGATCCTCCAAAACTGGATTGAAGCAGTTAGTCAGGATCGGAAAATTGAAAGTGCTGATGCCTTACCGCACTCAGCAATCAAAAATCACATACCTCACCTGCTGGCGGCGATGGCAACAGTCGTTTCCCAATATCAAAACAGCGAAATCGGCATCATCATCAAAGCCAGTTTGAATCACGGATTTCTCCGAGCAGAACAAGGCTACAACCCAGCAGAAGTAGCGCGGGAATACCATTTACTTCGTCAAGTAATATTCTCCCATATAGAAACAGAATTGCTAGCAGGAACAACCACAGAAGTAGTCAGAGCTTTTCGACTCATAGACTCCGTAGTAGACGAAGCAATTGCCCAGTGTTTTAACAGTTACGTTTCCCAGCGGTTGAGCGAACTTCAACAAATCCAAACTCAGTTAACACTCACAAATCAAGAACTCAATCGCTTAGTCAGCGCCAACCAAGAAAATCTCTCCTATTTGGCTCACGAACTCAAAACACCCCTCAACTCAATCATCGGTTATTCTGAACTGTTTTTGCGTCAAGAAAAAAAGCAACCTGAAATCAAAGATACCCTAGCCGGCATCGAACACATAGAACGAGTATTGCGTAACGGTAGACAATTGCTACGCCTGATTAACGACGCCCTAGAACTCTCCCGTGCAGACGCTGGAAAAATCCAACTCCAATTGAGGCAAACTAATGTACAATCTATAATTAATACAGTAGTAGAAGTGATGCAGCCAATAGCCGATGCTAAGGGATTAAAGCTCACAATAACTACCCACCGCGCCCCAAAACAAGTAATCGCCGACTCCCAGCGACTGCAACAAATTGTTACCAATCTTCTGAGCAATGCTATTCGCTATACAGAAACTGGTAGCATCGAATTACATTGCCGTCAAGTCGGAGCCGAAAATTGGGCGATCGCAATTACAGACACCGGAATTGGCATCGCCCCCGCAGATAAAAATCGCATATTTGACCCCTTCTTTCAAGCAGGAGAACCTAGCAAACAGCAATTTTCACCAGACAGCACAGGCTTGGGACTAGCAATAGCATCGCGACTGGTAAAACTACTGCAAGGCAACATAGAGCTAGTCTCAGAAATAGGAGTAGGTTCCACTTTCACAGTCATTTTACCCCTGGAAGTCAAAATTTTGCAAGAAGTGGTTTAAGAGTAATATTCTCTCGAAGTTCTTTTTGAGCGAGCCTGTAACTCGAACCGCGTCCCCCTCTACCTGCCCCGTCGCAAGTCATAAATGACCTTTTCCGCGTACCATCTTTCAGACTTTCCGGGATGTTTTTCTCTAGCATGATTCAGAAGTCGTTCGGCTAAAGCCTTGTCTCCCCTGACAGCTTGCCACAAGCTTCTATCTATCCCTCCTGTATCCTGGGAATCGCGCCATATCAGAAAACAGATCATAGCAATTGCAGCTAAAAAAAATATTGTTACTATGAGTTTCATAGCTTACTTATTTGTTTATTCAACTATCCTATGATTCTATTCTGTAATTTGATGTCGTGACAAGATACCAGCCGGATACTATACAATTTTTAATATCTTTGACCACGGACAGCTTGATCATACTAAATTATATTATGGTAAAAACTATTGCTTAAAAGCCCGATCGCATCATATTGGTAGTATGATAAATCTATCAAAACCTCTTTAACAGAAAATTATTTCCATGTCTGCCCTCTA
>DMYK01000226.1:2192-6911 GCA_003483675.1 Microcoleaceae cyanobacterium UBA11344 | reverse complement strand
GGAGGAGTTGCGATCGCAGGTCGCCGCGGCACCGCAAAATCAGTCATGGCCCGCGCCTTGCATTCCCTCCTGCCGCCCATTGAAGTTGTTAAAGGCTCTTTCTGCAACGCTAACCCAGAAGAACTGCTTGTGGAACAGCCATCTGGCGTGTTAGCAGAAAATAGCGGACAAGAACCCGACATCACAAATACTAATCTCAACACCGAAATTATTCCTACACCCTTCCTCCAAATTCCCTTGGGTGTCACCGAAGACAGACTCTTAGGTTCAGTCGATGTCGAAAAATCAGTAAAATTCGGCCAAACCGTCTTTCAACCAGGACTGCTAGCTCAAGCAAATCGAGGCGTACTTTATGTAGACGAAATCAACCTCCTAGACGACAATATTTCCAACCAATTGCTAACAGTATTAACAGAAGGACGAAATCAAATAGAGCGCGAAGGAATCAGCTTTCAACACCCATGCAAACCCCTATTTATTGCCACCTATAACCCCGAAGAAGGGCCACTTAGAGAACATTTACTAGACAGAATCGCGATCGTACTTTCCGCCGACGCCGTACTCGAACTAGAACAAAGAGTCCAAGCCGTAGACCAAGCCCTATCCTACTCCAACTCCCCCCAAGAATTTCTCAACCAATACGCAGAAGATACCGACAACCTCAAAACCCAAATCATCCTAGCCAGAGAATGGCTCAAAGATGTCACCATCAAACGCGAACAAATTAGCTACCTAGTAGAAGAAGCCATCCGTGGCGCAGTTCAAGGACACCGCGCCGAAATATTCGCAGTGCGAGTCGCCAAAGCCTGCGCCGCCATCGAAGGACGCACAGAAGTCAACGCCGAAGACTTGCGCCGCGCCGTAGAATTAGTCATCGTACCCCGCGCCACCATCATCCAATCTCCCCCAGACGAAAACTCTCCTCCTCCCCCCCCACCGCCTCCCCAAACCAACTCAGAACAAGAACAAGAAGACGAACAACAAGACGAAGCAGAAGACGACGAAGAAGACAAAGAAAACGAACCTCCAGAAGAACAAGACGAAAATAGTATTCCCGAAGAATTTATCTTCGACCCCGAAGGAGTAATTCTCGACCCCAGCGTCCTTTTCTTCACCCAAAACGCCAGCCGCCAAGGCAAATCGGGAAGCCGTAGCATCATTTTTTCAGAAGATAGAGGCCGTTACATCAAGCCAGTATTACCCAAAGGCCCCGTCCGCCGCATCGCTGTTGACGCGACACTCAGAGCCGCCGCACCCTATCAAAAAGCCCGCCGCGACAGGAATCCTCAACCCCAAAGCATGGAGGGACAGGGGGAAGGGAAGCGCCGCGTATTTGTCGAACAGGGAGACATTCGGGCGAAGCGACTAGCCAGAAAAGCTGGAGCTTTAGTCGTATTTGTCGTCGATGCTTCCGGCTCGATGGCCCTCAATCGGATGCAGTCGGCCAAAGGTGCTGTGATGCAGCTACTCACAGAAGCCTACCAAAGCCGCGACCAAGTTGCTCTGATTCCCTTTCGCGGAGAACAAGCAGAAGTGCTCCTACCCCCCACGCGCTCCATCGCCCTAGCCCGCAAGCGTTTGGAAAGACTACCCTGCGGTGGCGGTTCCCCCCTAGCCCACGGTTTGACGCAAGCCGTGCGGGTGGGAGTCAACGCGCGACAATCTGGAGATATCGGTCAAGTGGCGATTGTGGCGATTACCGACGGGCGCGGGAATATTCCTCTGGCTCGTTCTTTGGGTGAACCAATGGTAGATGGCGAAAAGCCGGATATTAAGGCTGAATTGTTGGAAATTGCTGCGAAAATTCGCGGTTTGGGAATGCAATTGCTGGTGATAGATACGGAGAGTAAATTTATTTCTACTGGGTTTGCTAAGGAATTAGCCAAGACTTCTGGGGGGAAATACTATCATTTGCCCAAAGCTACCGAACAGGCGATCGCAGCCATGACAAAAAATGCCCTCCGCGACGCGATCGGCTAAAATTCTGAGATCCGCATTTATCCGCATTTATCCGCGTTTACCCGCGTTTATCTGCGGTTAAACAATCAAAAATTAGACTTTTTGCCAAAAGTCTAATTTTTCAATCGGCGCCGACTTGTCACCACCAGCGCACTCGCAACTAAACCCAGCCCCCCCAGCATTGAAGGCTCAGGGATTTTCACAGGAAGAGGAACCGGGCTTGCTGTTCCCGCATTCGGGTCATAGCAACTTCTACATGGGCTAGATTGAACAACCTGAGCCAGCAGCAAGTTTTCGGAAACCGACGATTTGGCAACCATTGAAACTGCGGGGAAATTGCCAGCAACCGCTGATTTGCCTCCGCATACAACAGTTGCTAAAGCCAAGACAATTCCGGCCGTAGGTGTCAAAAAAATCTTAGGAAAAAAGGTGGGCATTAGATATTACCTGTTTGGTATTTGGTCGATCGTAGCTCAATCTCTTGAGCATAAATTGTCTCGGCATCCCTTGTCTGAGATCCCTTAGCTACTGACCTGAATCTGCAATTCTATCGACCTTGACATCACCCTGCTGGCTTCAGCTAAATAATAGCTGGGCGGTGTTAGACAATCCTATTCAACCCTGCTGCTCTCGACAAGGCAGCGAGACCGCACACTCTATGCTGTCGATTATAATCGATCATTGCCAGCTTTTTAGTGATTTTATCCCCATTCTCGCTCAAATCTTTAACTATGAGCGAGTTTTGCAAACAAACTGTAAAACTGTCAAAATATAGATAGCAATTCTCAGCCAAAATTAGGGGAATCATCGTGAGTAACACTTCCAACTTTCGATCAGCCTGGCGCGAAGCCAAAAACCAGGCGCTGGTAGGCCCTAACGTCATCGCCAACGCCCTCCCCTTTGTCGGCGGTGGGCTCGTCTTAACTGCGGTAGGCACCTACGGCGGCCTCGGAGTCATCCGCAGCTATCCCGGAATCTTCTTTCCCACATTCATCGCTGCGATCGTCCTAGAATTAATTCTATTCTTTGTTGCACGCGGTGCCGCCGAACAAGGCAACAAAAATACCGCCTTACCCCTGTTGGCCACCTACAGCCTGCTATCCGGCTACACCCTCAGCGGATTAGTCTTTGTGGCCCTCAGAACCCAAGGCGTGGGCATCTCCGGCATCGGTTTTGCCGCCCTGGGATGTGGCATTACCTTCATCGCCGCCCGCCAAATTGGCTCCAACTTGTCGGAAACAGACGGCATGGCACTCACCAAAACTATCAGTTTAGGTGTCATTGCTTTGTTAGTCGTCGTTGGCGGTCAATTTCTGCTATCTCTATTTGGTGTCTACACGCCAACTTGGTTGGAAATTGGCATTTCTGGCATCGGTGTATTTCTGTTCGCCGGCGCTGCAATTGTAGACTTTTACATTCTGCCGCGCAGCTACCGCGACGACCAGTATTTGCCGGCTGCTTTGTCGATGTATCTTACTTACATCAATTTGTTTATCTTTATTCTGCGACTGCTGATTGCTCTCAACGGCCGCGATTAATTACAACTGTACGCTAAAAACCGCGACTCGATCGAGCTGCGGTTTTTTATTTTTACAGTCCTGGACGCAACTTTTCAAGTTTTACACTATCTGTAGTGGTAAGGTGCGCAATGCGCACCCTACAAGTAGAGTCTGTGCGTAAGTCTTATTTTATTAAGTTTAGGAACTAAGATAGCTATCATCGCGTCTCGTTTCAGAATTCATAAAAAATTAATTGGAGAACACTAATGTACTTAAAATATGAAGATATCAGAAGAGTCAGCAAGGACTTTAATTCTCTCAAAACTCAATCTGTGAAAGATGCGCTCACAAGTGCTTGGTTTCGCGAATACCTCACGGCAAGTTTTTCCTGTTCTAAAAGATTGGATGTTTGTGCTCACGAATGTGGTAAAACTTTCAATTCCACTGGTTCGCAGTATATATAAGAAGGAAGAAGGAATAAGGAATAAGGAAGAAGGAATTTTATGTGAGATCCCAAACTTCTTAAAGAAGTTTGGGCTCTGGGTTGGTTATGCTGTTTTTTTTGAGATTGTCAAACAAATTGTTGAAAGATCCAAATTTCAGCTATAATAAACAAAACACTCCAAAACCAAGAGGACTAACAGTGGAAGTTCTAGACATCAAACGCGATATCGAAACATTGTGCGATCGCCTGGGTAAAACTCAGGACTATCTTTGACATCCCCGCACTATCCGCCAAAATCCAAGACTTAGAGCAAATTGCCGCTCAACCAGCTTTTTGGGACGACCAAAACCAAGCCCAAGAAACTCTCCAAGAACTTAATAACCTCAAATCTCATTTAGACCAATACCACCATTGGCAAACTAGCTTGGAAGACGCTAAAGCTATTTTAGAATTGCTAGAGCTAGACGCAGACGAATCTCTATTTCAAGAAGCCACATCCAACCTTTCTCAGTTAACTCGCGACCTCGATTTGTGGGAACTACAACAATTACTATCGGGACCCTACGACGAAGGCGGTGCCGTTTTGACTATTAACGCCGGTGCCGGTGGTACTGATGCTCAAGATTGGGCAGAAATGCTACTGCGGATGTACACGCGCTGGGGAGAAAGTCAAGGTTATAAAGTACATTTAACCGAAATCTCAGAGGGAGAGGAAGCGGGTATTAAATCTGTGACTTTGGAAATTGCCGGCCGCTATGCTTACGGTTATTTGCGATCGGAAAAAGGCACTCACCGCTTGGTCAGAATTTCGCCTTT
>DMYK01000226.1:0-2127 GCA_003483675.1 Microcoleaceae cyanobacterium UBA11344 | reverse complement strand
GATTTAGAAGTCACTACTTCCCGCGCAGGCGGCAAGGGCGGGCAAAATGTTAACAAGGTAGAAACCGCAGTCCGCATCGTTCACCTTCCTACTGGTTTGGCCGTGCGCTGTACAGAAGAACGTAGTCAGTTGCAAAATAAGGAAAAAGCTCTGGCGTTACTCAAATCTAGGCTATTGGTGATTGCAAAAGAGCAGCGGGCTTCGGAAATTGCCGAAATTCGGGGCGACATGGTAGAGGCGGCTTGGGGCCAGCAAATTCGTAATTATGTTTTTCACCCCTATCAAATGGTGAAGGATTTGCGGACTGGAGTGGAAACAACGGCGATCGCCGATGTGATGAATGGTGAATTAGACCCGTTTATTCAAGCTTACCTCCGCCAGGAAAATCAGTTGGTCGAAAATTAACCAGGCTTAAGCTTAGGTAAGAAGAAGGCACTCTCAAAGATTTGGACAGGGATACTACGCAAAGCCCATGTGTCATGCTGAGTGTTGCGAAGCAACGAGCGAGATGCTTCGCAACACTCAGCATGACAGAATTACGTTGAAATTGCGGTGTTTCTGAAGATTCAGCCGCAGTCATAGGTCGCGCTGCCAAAAACCTTGATATGATAAAACTTGATCTGACAAACACTAAGGAGAAAGAATGACCCAAGTTGTAATCGGCGAAAACGAAGGGATTGAGTCAGCCCTGCGACGGTTCAAGCGACAAGTTTCCAAAGCGGGAATTTTCCCCGACATGAGAAAGCACCGCCACTTTGAAACCCCGTTGGAAAAGCAAAAGCGCAAAGCGATTGCCAGAAGAACTAAGAGACGCTTCCACCGCAACAACAAACCCTAAAATTAGTGGCTAATTGATTCGGCAGATATAATTCCTTGGGATTCTAATACCGCAGCGACTCGGAGAATCACCGCTTCGCTGTAGGGAGCACCAATAATTTGCACCCCCAAGGGCAAAGCCCCTGGACGCTTTATGGGTACGCAAAGAACGGGCAAGCCTATAAACGATAGGGGTTGGGTGAACATTCCCAGATTGGGACGCACTAAGATTTCTTGTCCGGCTATTACCATTTTCTCGACGCCAATTAGAGGAGCCGCCATCGGGGTTGCCGGTGCGAGAATTATATCTGTGTGTTGAAAAATTTCCCGAATTCGATCGCGATACCACCGCCTGAATCTCTGGGCTTGTAAGTACCAAGCCGCCGGGATCAGGGCTCCGGCCAAAAAACGATCGCGCGTCGCCGGATCGAAATCTTGAGGGCGCGATCGCAAATTGTCGAGATGCAAATTTGCCCCCTCACAGGCGGTAATGATGAATGCAGCAGCCCTGGCGCGATCGGATTCCGGGATGCTAACAGTTGCAAGCCCCCCAATTTTCGGGGGGTTTGTTGTTTTTTTTACTGTCTCCATACCACATTTGAGGACATTTGTCAAGGCTTTTGCAACTATTTCTACAGCCTCCATAGCTTCCGGTTGGGTCCCCGTAGCGAAATACCCGTCAGCAACAGCAATTCGCAATCCCGCAATTCCTCGATCTAACTGCGGCGAACAAAGTTCTGGCGGGCGTTTGGTGCAAACCGGGTCATCAGCATCGGGCCCTTGCAAGATATCATACAGAGTCGCAATATCTCGGACCGATCGCCCAAACGGCCCCACACAATCCAAACTGCCCGAAAACAAATATGCTCCAGCCCTTGACAAACGACCATAAGTAGGCTTAAACCCAAAAACCCCGCACAAAGCAGCCGGTACGCGGATGGAACCATTAGTATCCGATCCCAAAGTTATAGGTACTAAACCCGCAGCAACCGCCGCAGCCGAACCGCCGCTGGAACCGCCAGCAATCCGCGCAGTATCGTGGGGATTGCGCGTGGGCCCGTAGTGACTATTTTCGGTGACAAAACCGTAGGCGTACTCATCCATGTTGAGAGTGCCTAGGAGCACAGCACCCGCTTGTTTGAGTCTAGCTACCCCCCCCGCGTCACGGGTAGCCGGAGGGTGTTCAGCGTTGATTTTAGAGCCTGCTAGAGTGACAATTCCGCCGATGTCGAAGAGGTTTTTAACGGCGAAGGGAACACCCGCTAAAGGGCCTGGGTTTTCGTTGTTTGCGATCGCATTATCTATTTTTTC
>DMYK01000473.1:5877-9078 GCA_003483675.1 Microcoleaceae cyanobacterium UBA11344 | reverse complement strand
TCATTAATTGAATCGTTGGGTGGGGGCGGGTTTATTATATTGTTGGTTTCCAACATAGATCGTTGGTAAAACCCGCCCCTACAGGCCATCGTAGGGGCGGGTTTTACAGATAATATTTGAGTCTGACAAACAATCTAGATAAACCCGCCTACGAAAATTTGTAGGGGCGGGTTTTACAGATAATATTTGAGTCTGACAAACAATCTAGATAAACCCGCCCCGGCTTTTTTAGAGAAAGGGCGATTTGCTTATCTACCTGATAATTGCTATCTGCAATTATTTCGGCTATGGGAGGGAGACGTAGTTACAATCTGACCCTCCCCAATCGAGATACTTTTCAGATTACGAGATTTCAGTGCTGCAACCAGTTGATCTGCCTTTGAACGGTTATAGAATGAAGCAACTTGAATCAGGTTAAGCGAGGAATCGTAAAAAGCATTACAACAGAAAGACTGGTGAATTATTTTTAAGTTTTCTGGACTATAAGCAATATAAACAGGATACCAAGTATTAGCGCCACCCGCTGTTTTATCTCCGCAATAAGTCAGAGAAGAATTCAAAGAATTAGTTTGAGTAGTCTTTTTATGGCTAATACTCTGCTGAGGTTGCTGACCATAATACCAACCTAAATATAATATACAAGCTCCCCCTATTCCTGTCATCAACCAAAGGAATTGGGGGTAAGACATACCTGATATTGAATTTTTGTACCTTTTCATATCTCTACTTGCTAAACCTAGCTTTATTCTTAGGGTAGGCTATACCCCTGTGTGCAAAAACCTAAGATGATTGCTATATCTTGCAATCCTCTTAGGTCTAGTTAAAAAGTCATTGAGGACTGTTATAAATAACTAAAAAAGATGAAAAAGAGTTGACTTGCAACTTAACGTTGAGATCTGTCATATTCATCCCAAGCTTTAAAGTTAGCACTTATGATACGACTCTCAATCCTTTGATTGGTAATGATAGTTTTCAGAGACTCCTGTAATCCAACTATTTCAACTACAAGTCGAATAGCAGGATTGCTAGAATTTTGGATTTCGCCTTTGTTATTTTTGGATAAATCGCTGCTGGAATTGGGATCGTAGGAGTTGTGTGTCATGGTATTTTTCCTAATTTGGACTAAATTTTTGATTCGCGAATGTCGGAAAATTTAAGTTTACAATATGTAAACTTAACATTATTCAAACATTTTATTCATATCGTCTAGTAGTTTTTGTTTTGCCTGTTGTTTAACTTCTTCGGGATAATTACTATTTACTAGCTTATCGATTTCCTCTCCAAATTTCTGATACACATATCGCATCCTTTCTGATTTTGCATCATCATCGCTATTAAAACTGGGATCGTAGGAGTTGTGTGTCATGGTGTTTTTCCTAATTTGGACTAAATTTTTGATTCGCGAATGTCGGAAAATTTAAGTTTACAATATGTAAACTTAACATTCTTTAAACATTTCCTTCATATTGTCTAGTAGTGCTTGTTTGGCGGGTTGTTTAACTTCTTCTGGATAATTACTATTTACTAGCCGATCGATATCACCTCCAAATTTCTGATACACATCTCGAATCCTTTCTCTTTTTCCATCAGCACGACGGCCAATCACACCAGTTTGTATATCTTCTACAAGGTCTGAATAAACAAAGCGGATATCTCGTATTCCACGCCCAATAACAATTACCAATCCTGTAACAGGAACGAATAGTGCGCTGCCAATAAAGCCAAGAGCTATGTCTCTTTCAACATTGCTAGGTGTTATTGCCCTTCCACTCTCATTTTCATAGCTTACAGGAACAGATTTTCCATTTATCCAAACTTGCTCCTTTCCTTGATGATTCATATTGTATATTTCCTCGTATTTCCTCTGTAACTGCTTTTTAGTTTGAATCAACAAAACTTACTAACCAAGAAATAGCAAGCACCCACACAATGACAGGAAGCAATAAACGAGGCAAAAAAACTGATGTTATAATACCACAAATTATAACAGTCACTCTAACCGCGTGCCGAAGTTCCTGTGGAGTTGCA
Organism: Microcoleaceae cyanobacterium UBA11344; assembly: GCA_003483675.1. GTDB lineage: Bacteria > Cyanobacteriota > Cyanobacteriia > Cyanobacteriales > Microcoleaceae > Microcoleus. The sequence goes on along the minus strand of DMYK01000473.1, from coordinate 7,050 downwards.
TAGCCAAATTTACTCTTTATATAACCTTCAGATGGATTAACAAAGAGCCAAGGTAAAAAGAACGAATCATTCATATTTTCGCTGATAAAACGTGCCAAAAATCGCATGAGTGCAATCGTCGGTCCCACTAAAACTAGAATGCACATAAAAGCTATGCAAAAATCTACCATTTTAATGTTTCCTGTCTGAGTGTGTTTCTTCGGAATTTTTAGACCATTTTTTAGGCAGTTTTAACAAGCCAAAGACATCAGGTATTATCCATACATTTCGTTTATCCGATTCTTTTCTTATTTCCGCTATCCTCTTTTCAACAGATTCTTGGTAATTTTCAAACAAGGCATAAACATAGATTTCAGTTACTTCTTCTACTTGACTCGCTGGCGATTTTAGAGCATTGACAACTTCTTCACCTGTCAGCTTTGCTTCTCTGATAATTTCTTCTATCTGTATACTAGAAATTAGACCTTGAGCCAAAAGTTGATCTAGTCTTTGTCTAAGTTGAGCTTGATACTCATTTAGGTCTTGTCTGATCCGAGCTGTTAGTTCTCCTAGATTGGTTTCCATTGATTTTGTCCAAGCACTACTTTATAGGCTAACTGCTGATGTTAACTTCGGACTAATGCTATAACCGTAAGGGTGACGAGCGCATTCAGGGTAAAATGTATTATTTGTTACAATTAAGCTAGTGTTCTACACCCACAGCGCTATTTGCCTGTACGATCGTACTCAGCTAAACCATATTATAAGCCAACCACAGCCTAACCGCAATCTAGTAACACCTATCCAAGACTACAAATTAAGCTATAATTTCACTAGGAATTTTTTTGATAAAGAATCACTGCAATGCCCCCTACCAACGAACAGTTCACCCAAGCTGCAAACCACTGGGACTTAGAAACACTGTACATTGACCTAGCCTCCACTAAAGGAAAGCGTCTCACACCCGTCGAAAAGCTGCACCTGCGCGGCTTGCTTTCCGGTTACAGTCCCGCTGAAATAGCAGATAAACTCCATAAAAGCGTCAAAGGCGTTGAAAGTGAAATGTGTACTACTTTATACCCACACATTAAAAGTCTTGTTGGCAAATCCAATGAAAAAGTAGAAAACTGGAGAAATATTACTGAGTGGCTTGAGGAAGCTGGATATAAAACTCAGTTATTGGCTGAATCTCAA
>DMYK01000473.1:0-5741 GCA_003483675.1 Microcoleaceae cyanobacterium UBA11344 | reverse complement strand
AAAAATACGAAGTTTGTCGCAAGGAGTGCTATCTTATGGCATTTATCAGGCAGATGTAGACTTTGTATCTAAACGCGCTAATTTTATTTGGTGTGAAAAAATGATCATCAAAGCTTTTCCTGAAATCACCTATGTGCGCGGCGCTAGCAGCGAACTCGTGCCCGTTTTGCGCGGCACTCGCTTGCGGGTGCAAACAGTAGTCATCGCAGCCCAAAAATGGGGTTTATCTCCAAACCAAATTGCGACTGAATATGACATCAGTGAAGCTCAAGTAAACGAAGTTCTCGCTTTTTATGCGGCCCACTGTCAAGAAATAGACGCATCTATTGCCGCCGAGCAAATTATCGAAGCTGCCAAGGTCTAAACCGCTATTGCATCTGGATGCCGATACCTCTATTAAAGCTTTGCAAGCCACGCTTTTATCCGCAATCACGATGTCACTCGGACACCGACTGAGTGGATGGCTTTAGATGCCAGCGATGAGGCTCAATAACTTGGGTTATTATACAAAATACAGATCAGAGATTAGAGGAAAAGAAAAATTATTTTCCCGTACATTCCTGCTCCCATAATATCAAATCCGCTTGCATAGTTGTCCCAAGTGAGTGTAGCGAAGAATCTCCGAGATGCTTCGCTAAACTACGTTCCACTCAGCATGACAGATCGGGTTTTATAGTAAGTGATTAACCGGACATGATATAATCTCTCTATCCGGCACTCAATGCTTTAAGATTTTGAGCCGCATCGTTTAGTAGTTGAGTACCTACCTTAGTTTGATTAATGCCGCTAGCAGTTTCTTTAGCTCCAGAATTGATAATATTCATTGCTTCAACTACTTGTTGGACGGCTAATGCTTGTTGCATGGCAGACAGGGAAATTTGTTGATTCTTCAAAACGATACCGTTGATAGCGGCGAGAGTCATTTCTTGATTATTCAAAATGATATCATTGATCGACTGTGTTACCTCTTTAAAAGCTTGGGATGTATCTTGAGAAAGTTTGATACCTTCTTTGACAGTTCTCGTGCCTTCATCTGTAGCAATAACTGTGGAATTGATCGCATTCTGGATCTCAGAAATAATCCCGTTAATTTTCCCTGCTGATTTTTTGCTTTGATCTGCCAGTCGGCGAACTTCATTAGCTACAACTCCAAATCCTTTACCATGTTCTCCAGCCCGAACAGCTTCGACTGAGGCATTCAAAGCTAACATATTCGTCTGATTAGCCAAATCTGCTACGACTCCGGTAATGCTGCCAATCTGAGTTGTCTGCTCACTCAATCGCATAATCTGTGTGGCGATCACCGCCGTTTTTTCTCGCAACTCAGACATTGCTTCTAGAGATTTCTGCACTGCCTTATTGCCATCTTCCGCCAGGTTTAAAACCTGACGTGCGCCTAGGGATCTTTCCTCCGCTAGGTTTAACACCGCACGGGCACTGTCAGATGCAGATCCCGCCTGCTCTGCTGCTTGACGCGATGATGATCCCAATTCATCCATTGTGGAAGTAGTTTCATTTACCACTGTTACTTGCTGATTGATAATCCGTTCTTGCTGTTCAACTGTAGCGGCAATTTCGCTAGCAGAACTGACAATCATATTGATGACACCTTTAAGGGATTTATCCAGGGGTTTGGCAATCGTAATACTCAAGAATATCCCCAAAATAATCGATGTCACAGGACCAAGAATCATACCCACAACAGCCCAGAATCCAGTCTGATTTACATCCCGTTTGGCTGATTTATTAGCCTGGTTTGCGGTGTCTTCATTGATGGCTAAAAGTGCTAGAAGTGAATTTTCACATATCTTAAATAAAGGCTCCTCTATATTTGAGCCATACTCATCCATCTTGGTACGGAGTTCCATTGCTGTTTTAACTGCCGCGATTTCTGGTGAATTTCCCTTCCCCTGAATGATGAGATCAACCTGCTTTTTCCAGGGATTGCGGATGCCTATTTGGGTATAGTCTTGTTCTAGAGTCATCAATTTTTCATGGGCTTTCTCCCAAGCAGCCCAGTCTTGTTGAAATTCTTTGTATTTTTTGTCTTCCTCTGGGGTACGTGGAGTCTTTTCGTATTGTTCAGAACCTTCGTTGATTTGTTTCCGGGCATTCTGTATTCGAGTTAATGCTGCTTGCCTTTCTGCGTTAGTTATCGTTGGATCGAAGAGTAATCGCTCTGATGACTGAATTTGGGTTTGCCCTTCGTTAATTTTCCACAATCCAATCACACTTGGCAGGCTATTATCACTAAAGGTTTCGATGTGTCCACTTAGCTTGGAAACCCCGCTCCACCCTACCCCAGCAAAGACGAAAACGATCAACCCCATTAATAGAAAAGCGCTGATTAGCTTTGTTTGTAAGTTCATGTTGCGAAACATAGTTGTTCTTCTGGCCGTGGTTGGCTATAACTAAATTAAATTATAAGCTGTAGTACGATGATCATATTAATATCCATAATTTATCTCCATTATTGCAAGGAGTTGAAGTCGTACAGCCGATCGCTGATGCCGCCAAAATCCATCTGGATTGGACACCGCTTTCCGTCTGGGTATGGGCTGCACCAGATGCGATCGTGCAAACATTAATGAATCTGGCGAGCAATGCCATCAAGTTTTTTACGATCAAAACCTTCATAACCGGGTTTTTAGCAGTTTCTGTGGCTGTAACCAAGTATTCTCGCAAAAACCCGGTTTCTGACTACCCGTAGCCTTTATCTCTACGCAAACAATGCGGCCACGGACACACTAAAACCCGGTAACAAAAGACTGGTTAAATTATCTTCTTTAAACAAAGTCATCGCTAATTTCAAAACCCCATTTTCCCGCAGGTAAACCTCAACTTTTTGCTGTAGTCTGTCAAAAATCCAATATTCCCGCACACCCTGAACAGAATATAATTTTAACTTAGATTGCCGATCGCGCCTTTCATTTTCCTCACCCGGAGACATCACCTCAACCACCAACTCCGGCGCACCAGCCAAATGTCCCGACTCATCTAATATTTGTGCTAAACGCTCATAGCTTACCCAAACCACATCAGGGATAACTTCGTCTGTATCTGTGAATACAACACCCGGATTTGTTGCAGCTTCACCTAAACCCGTTTGTCTTGACCAAATAGTTAACTCAACGCACACATTATTAGTAACTTCTTGATGTTTCCACTGTGGCATTCCTGTGATCACCAATTCTCCTTCGATTATTTCATAACGGTTGCCATTATCTGGTAATAATTCTAAATCAGCGCTTGTCCAGCGAACTTTTTCTGTAGTTGACATAGCTTTGACTCCGCTCAGTTCTATTTTGATTATATCCTATATCTTGCAGAAGTAGGTTGGATCTCGCTGTCGGTCAACCCAACACTTTATTTTAAATATTGTTCCTTGGGCGGGGGCGGGTTTATTATATTGTTGGTTTCCCACATAGATTGTTGGTAAAAACCGCCCCTACAATGACCTGTATGGGCGGGTTTTACAGATCGTATTTTAGGCTCACAAATAATCTCAATAAACCCGCCCCGATTATACTAATTGAATTGCGATCGCCCCAACCAACTTATCAATCTCCGCCTCAGTGGTAAAATAGTGAACGCAAGCCCGCACACAATCAGGATTAAGAATTGTCCGCACCATAATTCCCTGTTTCTCCAACAAATCAACGAGCTTTTTGTGCGGCATCCCATTAGTTAATCGAAACGAAACTAAACCCGCTTCCGGTGCCGAAGTCCGCAAACATTCTACATGACTGATTTCCGACAACCTCTCCCAGAGATACTTACTCAAACGGCAGATTTCTCCATACCTTTCCTCCATCGTACCCCATTGGTGTTGAAGGGCGATCGCACTTCGCAAACCAGAATACAAAGGATAAGCCGAAGTCGCAATTTCGTAACGTTGAGCTCCCGGTTTTAAGCCGATCGGCTTAGCATTAGTATCCGTCACAATTCCCCGCCAACCGATAAACACCGGATGCAAATCTGCCAAAGCTTCATCACTCACATAAAGCCCGCCCAAACCCTCCGGCCCACACCACCATTTATGACCAGTAAAAGCATAAAAGTCAACCCCAGATTCAATCAAATTCAAAGGCAAAACCCCCACAGATTGAGCCGCATCAACTAATACTCTAACTTGGCGAATTTTAGCATTAAAACCCTCTTGTCCCCCCCCTTGCCAAGGGGGGGTTAGGGGGGGTTCATACCCTTGATGACACACCTTTACAATCTCAGCCAGAGGCAAAACTTGGCCAGTATTCCACAAAATATGACTGATTACCAACAAACGAGTATTCGGCTGTAAATAACTAGCAATTACCGCCACCGGATCGCCCTCATTCAAAGTAGCCGCCAAGGGACAAACCGAAACCTCAAGGTTGAAACGGCGCTGAAGTTCCATTACACTAGCTACAATGCCCGGATGTTCGCAGTCAGAGAGCAATAAATGGTCGCCCGATCGCCAATCAATGCCCCACAGAGCAATATTGCAGCCGACGGTGACATCTTCCGTGAGGGCGATCGTTTCAGGAGGGACGCCTAACTCGTTTGCGATCGCACAGCGCGTCAGCATCGCCTCCTGAACCACCCAAGCACCGATTTCCCCCGAAAACGGTCCCCCAAGCTGCACCCGTTTGTATGCCCCATAAATCGCCTCTAAAGCAGGTTCAGGCAACGGCCCTTGTCCGCCGTAGTTAAAATAAGCTTTATTGGCCAAAGCTGGAAATTGTTGTCGGTATTTGTCCTTTGTCATTTTTTTGGGTAATTAATTGATAGCGTTAATATTGATAGGACTTACACAATAATCCTAGAGATGGGCAACCACGGGGGGATTGCCCCTACAAAACACTATATATGGACTATGCGCGCCCATGACCGATCGAATAAATATTAATGTCAAAAACCTCTCTCAAAAAGCCTGACTGACATCCGTTACATCCGTTACAAAATCCGTTGCCGAACTTCCTTCCGCGAACACTAAATGTTAATAACTGACAAACTGCTACTTTCCTATCAGCGATGTAATCTCCGAGCATTTTTAGACACTTTGGGAGACTGGAAACAACTAGATCCACCCAGCGACTTTCTGCTAAAATTGATGCGCGACAGCGCGACATATCAGCAGCAAGTTTTAGAACCAGAGACTTACCAACAGCCCTATTATCCTAGAGGGGATTGGGCGGCTGGGGCGGCGGCTACTTTAAGTTTAATGCAGCAAGGAGTCGATCGCATTTATCGAGGAGTGATTTGCCAAGGCGAATTAGGCAAAACCAACAGCGAAACAGCTTCTATCTCAGGAATTGATGGCCAATATTTGCCAGACATCGGCGAAATTCCCGAAACTCCAGTCTATCTTTCATCCTCCATTCTACACTCTTCCGAAATCACCCTCATCAGCCGCCCGCATCTATTAATTAAACAGCCGGGAGATTCCAAATTTGGCGATTGGAGTTATGCGACTGCCGATATTTGGCTCAGTAAGCGACCAAAACTAGATTATCAAATTATCGCAGCTTTTCACGCACAAGTGTTAGCTTCAGTACAGGGAATAATGCCCGAAAATGCGTGGTTAATGTTACGGAAAAAAGGGCTTTGGGCTGTGAATCTCCACCAGCGAATGCCTCAGATGTTCGAGATTTTGGATGAGTGCATTGAGATGTTAGAAAATCGGGATAAACCAGAGGTTTTCATTTCCCGCCAAAAGTGCACTCTTTGCGGTTGGTATAGCACTTGTCATGCAGAAGCTG
>DMYK01000469.1 GCA_003483675.1 Microcoleaceae cyanobacterium UBA11344 | reverse complement strand
ATAACCAATCACCAATAACTAATGACTCATAACTACTGACCCTGCAAACTCGTCAGTACCAAAGCAACTTGTTGAGCCGCGAGGTGAAGGGTTGTGATTTCATCTGGGCGGAGAGAACAGGGCTGCTTCCACTGGAGAGACATCAGGGCGATCGATCGACCTCCGTGAACCACCGGGATGCTCAGATGGGATTGAATGCCCGATTTTTGATAGTGTGGCAGGCTCGCTAAGGCTGTGTCAGTCGCAATGTTCACAGAGCCCTGAATAGTTCCAGAGGCGATCGCCTCTTGAGCCAGGGGGTCATCTGCCAGCCAATTTTCCACAGTTTGGCCGCTGGTGTGAATGCCTTGTGCTGGCATTAAAACATTCCCTTCCACCAGTTGCAAAATGCAAGCATCGGCCAAAAAATTGTCGCTAATAGCAGTAGCAATTGGCTCTAAAGTTGCCTCCAAACTCGGAAATTCCACAGCCGTTTGCATGATAGTTGCTAACAGTTGTATTTGATTTTGGGCGCGATGCAACTCCTCAGTCCGCTGCTTGAGAACTTCATAAGTTTCGGCAGCCTTTTGCACTACCATTTTCAATTCGTTCGGGTCCCAAGGCTTAGTGATATACTTGTAAACCTGTCCAGAGTTAATCGCATCCACCAAGTCTTCAATATCCGTAAAACCAGTCAAGATAATTCTGACCGTATTCGGAAACTGAGGCACGGTTTTGCTAAGAAACTCGGTTCCCTTCATTTCTGGCATCCGCTGATCGGAAATGATCACGGCAACCTCGCCCTCAAGGCCCAAGACTTCCAAGGCGCGAATCCCGCTCTCAGCTTTGAGCACGTTAAAATCTCGTCGGAAAGTGCGGTAGAGTAAATCCAGATTGTCTGGTTCGTCGTCTACTACCAGCATTTTGGGCTTTTTCGGTCGGTGTAGGGTCATGAGCTGGCGTTTAATTTGATCTAGCTCTGGAATGGCATTATCCATAACAATACGATAAACTCCCCAAATTCAGGCGAGCGATTATTCTGCAACAATAGTCTCATCATTCACATAATATCAATCAATAGCTCTGCCGCGACATGAGCCTTGCTGGTATCCAATCAAACATAACTTAGCGCTGGTTTTTGACACAATTATGACTGACACACCGCAAGATTCCTCTCCTCCTACATCTCAACCATCTACGAATGCTGTGGATGTCGAAACATTAGTTCGATCGCTCCGCCGTAAAGAAGGCAGTTGGGTAGAATGGGGACAAGCCTGTACGGCATTGCACAAAGCTGGCTACAACTCTCAGAGGATTTTTGAGGAAACTGGTTTTGAGCCAATTCAGCAAAATCAAGTTAGCGTCGCAGCCCAAGTGTACACCAGCATGGTAAACGCTGGAGCTTCCGAAGCAGTTCGAACGCACTTTCAGCGAAAAGGTAGTGATATTTTGTACGAGTTTCGGATTCTCGCTCCAGCAGAACGAGCAGCCGCTGCGACTTTGATCCTCGCCCACAATTTGGATTTTGACGACGCTCGTGATGTCGCCAAAGCCATGAAAGAGTTTTCCCGCTTCAGGAGTCTCCCCCAAGGTTTCACAGACACTGCTGGCGATGCTATGGCTTACCATTGCTGGCAATTGGCCAGACAAAACAGTGACTTGCAAGAGCGATCGCGCTTAATTGCTCGCGGTTTAAAATTAGCTAGCAGCCAAACCGCGAGGCAGCAAGTTGAGCAGTTGCTCGTAGATTTTACCGTAGTTCCGAGGCGATTGGCGCCCCGGTTGCCCCTCTATCGGCTCGACTCTGAAGAACAATCGCCCCGCATAGTCCCCGTTGTGGGTAAATTGCCCCTGTCTACGACAGATTTGCAGGCAGTGCCTCTGCCGGAAGAAATCGCGCCCTTCCGTATGGTAAAATTTTCCGGCGAGGGAGCTTGGGTGGCTCTGCCGGGGTGGCAGGTAATTTTGAATGCTGAAGATCCGATCGCGGTTTTGGAAATGAGCGATCGACTGCCGGTACCATTACAAGGCAAAGTTGAAGAAATTTTGATTATTGTCGATCGATCCCAAAGGCAATGGGATGCTGAGAGTTATTTCTTTGCAGACAATGGCGGCAATTTAGAATTGTATTGGTTTGAAGAATCCCCGGAGCTTCAGATTTTAGGAAGAGTTGTTTTAGTAATGCGTCCGCAAAAGATTTTGGATGAAGACTATACCAAAGATGGATGGCAAATTGACGATTAGTCATTAGTAGGGAAACGGCATTGCCGTGTCCTCTATTTGGGAGTAGCACCTGACTGTAAGACTTACGCTAATGTGTAGGGTGCGCATTGCGCACCTTACTGGGAGTAGGGTGCGCATTGCGCACCTGACTGTAAGACTTACGCTAATTTGTAGGGTGCGCATTGCGCACCTTACCGCTACCAATAGTCTTGCAAAGTAGTTTTTGCGTAATTTATCTATTGGCTAAAAGCTTTAAGAAAGGACTAAATTCCTCACTACAAACCAATAACTACTGAGGCGGTTTCAGTTCTTCTATTTTTGGAACAGACTGCTGTTTCTTAAACCTCTTAAAACCATAAACCCCAGCCCCCAATATCAAAAAATAAGGACTGTAAGCCAACAACCAAATACCTAAATCAAACAAACCTAAAGTTAATTCCCCTACAGAATGAGTAGCTTTCCCCCAAGTTTCCTGCATCCGCAAACCAAGAGCCGGTTCAGGAGTTTGTTGAGATGATACTGCTGCTTCTAAAGTTAGGCTAATAGTAGAATAAGCCACTTGATTTCGCAAACTTTTTAACTGAGCATCAATACGTTCGATCGACTCCCGAATATTACTCAATTCTTGAGCAGCTTTCAGCACATCACCTACAGAGCCAGATCGCTCCATAATTTTTAACACCACTTCCTCCGATTTACGAAGGTTCCGCAATCTAGCTTCATTGTCCACTAATTGCGTAGTAACATCCTCCGCAGTCAGAGCACGATTCTGTACAGTTCCGAGTTTTGCTAAACTATCTAAAGTAGTTTCTAAGCGTTCTTGAGGCACGCGAATCTCCATAGTTGCGGTTTGCCGGATACTCGGATCTGGCGGCTTTTCATTTTGGAAACCCAAGATATCGCCTTGCTGTTTTTTGACAATATCAGTGACAGATTTAGTGCTGGAATCAATAGATTTGACAACTAAACTCAGTGCGGCTTTTTTAATCAATTGGGGACGAGTTGCGGGAGTTTCTGAAGAGGCTTGTTTTGGTGCAGCAGCCATTTTTGAGTCGGCGGCTTCTCCTCTTATTGCTCCGGGCGCTGGTGCGGGAGAGGCTTGTGGAGCCGATCCCGCAACCCGGTTTTCAAGGCTGTTGGGTGGAGCTCCGCAACTTGGTAAAGCGGTAGAGGATAAAGTTAAAAATGCCACCATAGCAAAGGGAGTTGTGCTTTTCTTTGCTAGGTTCAGGTTTCGCTTAACTTGTGGCAGAGAATTGGTGGTGAGGTAAATTTTCATAAAAAAAGTTCGGTGGTGGTTTGTCCTCTAAAAACGTTTGGGTATTAAATGTTATACTGGTTTGGATTTAAGCTGGAGTGGATAGTGTTAGTTTAGCTGATCCTAAAATGGAAACGGTGACAAATATTTTTCTAATCTAAAATTTAAAATCTCAAATCCCATGACAGACGAATTTGATCCTAATTTTACTCCCTCGATCGCCGGTATCGATCGCCCCGACAGCACATCTACCCAGTCTGACTCCGCCGTGGTGCGGGAACAAGCTCTCCGTAAACTGCGCGACAGCTTGCGTGAGGGGCAGCAGCAGATGGCCGATTGGGAAGGCGGCCCCCTTGCGGTTTCGGCGGTTCCAGGGTCCGGGAAGTCTACAGGAATGGCTGCTGCTGCGGCAATTGCGATCGCCCGCTATCGACTTCACAGCCGTCGCCAGTTAGTAGTTGTGACTTTTACGCGATCGGCTGCTGCTAATATAAAAGTTAAAATTCGCGAAAATCT
>DMYK01000360.1:386-2804 GCA_003483675.1 Microcoleaceae cyanobacterium UBA11344 | reverse complement strand
AATGCATGGAGTCGTGACAAGAGTTTAAATATTGTGATACTCCAAATTGCGCGCAAAGCTGGGGGCTAACTGCAATGATGGAGCTCGATTGTTTACCTTACGGTGCAGGCCACGCAGATGAAGGGGTCTGTCTGTTAGTGCGCATGGGGCCGCACCGCATTTTACTCGACTGTGGCATCCAGGATATCTCACCTCTGTCAGCAGGACTCGATCGACCCCAGCCAGCCGATTTTGTCCTCTGTACTCACGCCCATGCCGACCACGCCAGAGGTTTACTAGCACTCCACCAGTCCTTCCGACAACTGCCAATTTACGCCAGCGAAGTCACAACGCAACTGCTACCGCTCAACTGGCCGCAACTGTCTCAGCAGTCAGAGTCGAGGTTCTGTCAGGCACTGCCTTGGCAGTCGCCAATAGAACTACGCCGAGGACTAAGCGTGCAATTGTTCCCTTCTGGCCATTTGCCAGGAGCCGCAGCCTTGCTCCTGACTTATGCCGCCCCCCACCGCACCTACACCCTCCTGTACACCGGCGATTTTTTTCTGTCCAATTCTCGTTTGGTGGAAGGATTACCCCTGGGTGAACTCAGAGGACTCAAGCCTGACGTGCTAATTCTCGAAGGCAGTTACGGCACCGCGCGCCACCCTCACCGCCGACAACTGGAAAATCAGTTAGCAGAACGGATTCACCGTGCCATAGCCGACGGGTATTCGGTACTGCTGCCCACGCCGTCACTCGGTTTGGGTCAGGAACTGCTGATGTTGCTACGCAGCCATCACTTCTTCACCGGCCGCGACTTGGATATTTGGGTAGATGGCACTGTTGCCGACGGGTGCGACGCATATCTGGAATTGCTGCCCCATTTTCCCACTGCGGTCCAAAATTTTGCTCAGCACCAACCCCTATTTTGGGACGAAAGGGTGAAGCCCCGCGTGCGCCGACTGTCTCCCGAACAACGCTCCTGTTTGGGCGAAAATCCCTGTATTGTCATCGCGGAGCAATCTGCTGATTTGGATCAGTACCTGGCAAGCGGCACAAATCCTTGGATTGTGCTGGCTGCTCAAAAACCCGGATCTCCCGTCAGGGCATGGCTTGGTTCCTTCCACGAGTCTGGACTCAGAAGCATCGAAACTTATTTGTTGACAGAACACTGCGACGGCCCGGGGACTACCCAGCTCATTCACAATTTGCGTCCCCAACACGTAATTTTGATGCACGGTTCCCCTGCATATTTGGCTGACCTCGCTAATTTGGACGAGTTGCGTAACCGCTATCAGTTGCACACTCCGGCGGCAGGAACTCTTGTCGAATTGCCTATTGGGGAAACTTTTCTGCAACCGGCAATCCCGGACACTAATTATCAGGGAGAACTCAGCGAGTTGGAGACGGAGGTAGCGATTAGCTTGCCGAACTCAATTACAGACGATTCCCGCTGGCGAACTTTTGCCGATACGGGTTTGGTAGAAGCCCGCTGGCAAGGGGAAGAACTGGTACTGCGGGGCCTCTCCCAGCGGGAACTGCTCTCTTTGATCACATTTCAAGGGAGCGATCGCACCCGCACTGTTAACATTGAATGCTGTGGCAACTGTCAGCACTACCGCGGCCAACGCTGTTGGAACCAGTCCAGTGCTTTGTTTGCCTTTAAAGTTACCCCCGACGGTTACTGTCCCCTGTTTGAAGCGATACCGGAATCTGAACTTGTGCCTGACGAGGAAACTGACCAATAATGAATACAAAAAAAAGGGGGAAAGTTGTTTCCTGAACCCCCAATCTCTTTGNNCCCCAGACACAAGCTCAAAACTATTCCAAATTAGAGTCTGGGTAATGATTGCGAATTTGTTCTATCTCTGGACAGTCGTCAGAAACTAGGGGCTCGCAGTTAGTTCTCGACACCGAAGCCAACTTCTGGGACACAGCTCCAATACTTTCTAGACGCACCATTTCTTCCCAGGAGCTAATTTCGTCTTCTTCGTCGGTTTCGTAGCGCAACGTGACTAGATCCCCTTCAATATCTAGGATACGAGCGCGCTCTATCCAACGTTGCTGATCTCGAAGAAATATAGAAACCTCACGACCATCACAACAGAGTTGATAGATTTTGCGCTGTAGCATTTGTCAGTTCTCCTGCGCAGTGTAACTTGCTTAAAATATGACCTGTTTACTGTAACGTACTTTGAGTTTTACATCGGAAGGCTCAGCCTTATAGACTAGCCAGTTTCACGTTCTCCGAAACTTTGACACCGATGGGGGCTACCAAATTTCATGTTATCACTAAATCTATCTAGTACGCCTCTCTTTGAAAACATACTTCGATCACAGGTAGAGATCCCGCTTCCATCAATCTCACGGATGTGCCGATGGCTCTCATTGATAGGATGCGCCACGACTTGACGGTGCGATCGCCCCCAGGCGACACTC
>DMYK01000360.1:0-350 GCA_003483675.1 Microcoleaceae cyanobacterium UBA11344 | reverse complement strand
TTTGAGATTTGAGAATTACTCCCACAAGTGTAATGTCAGTCACTGACAGCAAGCCGTCGCGAACTGTATAAAATGATGGCGAAGGCGAGACTAGCTTCAAAGCGAGCAGAGGAACCTGTAGCGGTTAAGCTAAAAGAATTGCGGTTCCGTTCACAAAAAATGGAGTCAGCGATCGAGGGTTGAAAACAGTAGCCGAAAAATCTAGACTTGTCTAGATTTGTCAGACTTTGGCGAAAGCAAGCAATAATCGTTATAAACGGTCGAAACGCGCTACTTTGTGCGGGTTGCTCAAGCTGACTGTGAAAACCACAGAAACACACTCTTGCTCAAACTAATCATCAAAAAACCAA
>DMYK01000362.1 GCA_003483675.1 Microcoleaceae cyanobacterium UBA11344 | reverse complement strand
ATGATTATTTCTCATATAGCTCTAAAAAATTGGCGCAATTTTCAGTCAGTGAATGTTGATTTGCGCGATCGCGTCTTTTTAGTTGGTCCAAATGCCTGCGGTAAGTCAAACTTTCTCGATTCATTGCGCTTTTTGCGGGATCTGGCCAAAGCAGGAGGCGGATTGCAGAAAGCTGCGATCGATCGAGGCGGTGTCTCTAAAATTCGCAGTCTTTCAGCCCGTCGATATCCAGAGGTAGAAATAGAAATTCATCTTTCCGACTCTAATGCTGAAAATCCCTTATGGAGGTATGGGCTGGGAATTAAACAGAGAAAAGGTGGGAAAAATGAGCCGATTGTTGCCTATGAACGAGTTTGGAAAGGCGATCGGCAAATTGTCGATCGCCCTACTCAAGAGGATAACAACGATGAGCTACGTCTCACCCAGACTTATTTAGAGCAAATTAATGCCAATGCAGAATTTAGAGAAATTTCTAAATTTTTGGAATCCATTTTATATTTACATTTAATTCCTCAATTAGTTCGCCATCCCGAAGCTTTTGCTACCCCTGGACTTTCCGAAGATCCTTTTGGGAGAACTTTTTTAGAGCGAGTTGCTAAAACTCCCGAAAAAACGCGAAAATCGAGATTAAAGAAAATTGAAGATGCTTTAAAGTTAGCTGTCCCACAATTGAAAAACCTCACAGATACGAAAGATGTAATGGGGGTTCCCCATTTGGAAGCTGTTTACGAACATTGGCGGCCCAGAGCGGGAAAACAACGGGAAGACCAATTTTCTGACGGAACATTACGGTTAATTGGTTTGCTTTGGTCGCTGTTAGAAACCGATTCATTATTGTTACTAGAAGAACCAGAAATTTCCTTAAATGCGGCGATTGTTAGCAATTTACCGTCTCTGATTTATCGCCTTCAACGTCCGAGAAAGCGACAGGTTATTATCAGTACCCATAGTGCTGATTTGCTCTCAGACAAAGGCATTGGCGGCGAAGAAGTGCTGCTAATGACACCGACTCATGAAGGAACTCAGGTAAAACTTGCTTCAAGTGATGAACAAATAAAAATGCTATTAGAAGGAGGTTTAAGTATAGCTGATGCTGCACTTCCTCTCACAGCACCGCCCGCGATCGAACAACTCAGTTTATTCAAATGACGGATATTCCCATCAATCTAGTGTTTGAGGATGCACTGAGTGAAGCAGTTCTTAAAGAAATGCTCAAACAGTCTCAACGTCCATTTTCAGTGGGATCTTGCTTGAATCAGAGAGGATATGGCAAAATTAAAAAGATTATTTCTGGATTAAATTATGCCGCCAAAGGAATGCCATACTTAGTATTAACTGATTTGGATAATGCCGAATGCCCGCTAGTAATTCTTTCCGAGTGGCTAACTCAACCAAAACATCCTAATCTGCTGTTTCGGATTGCTGTTAAAGAAGTGGAAGCGTGGTTACTGGCACATCGAGAAGCCTTTGCAGAATTTTTAGGTATTTCAGTTAGTTTAATTCCAGCTAATGTTGATGAAATTCCCGATCCAAAGCAACTTTTAATTAATCTAGCTCGAAAATCAAAAAAAAGAAGTCTGCGAGACGCGATCGTGCCAGAACGTAACAGCACTGCTAAAATAGGGAAAGATTATAACGGTCAACTTATCCAGTTTGTTCAAAACAATTGGCAAGTTGAAGCAGCACAAGTCAATTCTCGCAGTCTGCAACGTGCGATGAATGCACTTATAATTTTTCAACCAACCTGGGAAACTTGACAAGAAAGAAAGAGAAATTATGTCATCCGAAACTATCAACCAACTTATCATCAATTCTCCCTACGAAGAACCGCAAGAATATTGGCACTACGATCGCACTTCTCGCCTATTCAACCGGGCAGAGGGAAGACGCCCCGCAGGCTATATCATCGCTTCGGAAAGCTCTAAAACCTTCGACGATCCGGGCAAATTTGTCGAAATTCCTTTAGTTAATCAAATTCGCCCCCGCGTCAAAGCTTGGCGCGATGATGGATACCCCGGCGTTACAGGCGTTACCAAGCGTCTGCTAGAACACTGGGACAATTCAGAAGAACGCGATTTTCCCTTCTTTTTCTGTCAGTTAGAAGCCATAAAAACCCTAATCTGGCTAACAGAATCCCCCGCGTCTGAAAAAGTAGGCATCGACATACCTTCCGATGGGGGAAACTTCAAACGCCTCTGTTCCAAAATGGCAACAGGTTCGGGTAAAACTATCGTCATGGCGATGTTAATTGCATGGCAAATACTCAATAAAGTTACCTATCCTCAAGATACCCGTTTTTCTAAAGCTATTTTTATTGTCGCACCCGGACTAACTGTTAGAAATCGCCTACAAGTTCTGCTTCCATCTGCCGAAAATAACTATTATGAAATTTTCCATGTTGTCCCTGTTGATTTATTCGATAAACTCCGTCAAGGCAAAGTTTTAATCTGCAATTGGCACGCCCTTAATTGGGAAACAGAAGAACAAATTAAGAAGAAAAAAGGAGTTGATAAACGGGGTGCAAAAAGTAACGAAGCTTATGCAAGGGAAGTGTTAGGAGAAATCGCTAATTCTAGGAATATTGTCGTCATCAACGATGAAGCGCACCACGCATGGCGCATTCCTGCTGAATCCAAAGTTAAAGGCGTAAGTAAAGACGATTTAGATGAGGCAACAAAATGGGTAGGTGGACTCGATCGCATTCAGCAAGCTAGAAAAATTCTCACCTGTTTTGACTTTTCTGCCACACCCTTTGCACCTTCTGGTAAAAAGAGTTCAGAAGAAGCTTTATTTGGCTGGATTGTCAGCGATTTTGGCTTAAATGATGCCATAGAATCCGGCTTAGTTAAAACCCCTCGCGTTGTGATTCGCGATGATGGCAAATTAACAAAAGACTATAAATCTCGCCTTTATCATCTCTATCGAGATCCAGAAGTTTACGATGATGTCAATCGCAAAGCCAAGCCGAATGAATCATTACCAGATTTGCTCAATAATGGCTATTATTTACTAGGCAAAGATTGGCTAGAAACAGCTAAAAAGTGGAAAGAATCTGGGTTAAAAGTACCGCCAGCCATGATTTCTATTGCCAACCGTACTGAAACTGCGGCTAGAATTAAATATGCTTTTGATCATCACAAAATTCATATCGAAGAACTCTGCAACTCAGAACGCACTTTACACATCGACTCTAATGTTTTAAAAATGGCAGAATCCCAAGAAGAAAGTACCGATATACAAGATACAACCGCAGAAAATAGCGAAGATGATATCTCTGATGATGAACCTATTCGCAAACTTTCAAAGAAAGAACAGGCAGAACTTTTACGAAAAATAGTTGATACAGTCGGTCAACTTGGGAAGCCTGGGGAACAAATTCAAAATGTTATTTCAGTGGGGATGCTTTCGGAAGGATGGGATGCTAAAACTGTGACTCATATTATGGGAATTCGGGCGTTTACCAGCCAGCTTTTGTGCGAACAAGTAGTAGGTAGAGGTTTACGCAGAACTGCTTACGACATCAACCCAGAAACCAATTTACTTGAAGCCGAATATGTCAATATTTTTGGTGTTCCCTTCACCTTTCTTCCTCACGAATCTAATGAAGGAACTCCGCCTCCGCCCCCTAATCCTAAAACTGAAATTAAACCCGATCCTGAAAAACAGCAGTTTGAAATCAGCTTTCCCAATATTGTCCGCATTGATTACATTTATCAGCCAGAACTCAAACTTGATCTGAGTCTGATTGAACCTTTAAAGTTAGATGCCTATGACAATATTACCTTAGCAGAACTCGCTCCCAGTGTCGATGGTAAACCGGATGTGACTAAAATTAAAGCGATTGACCTAGAAGATTTAGGTCGAAAACAACGGATGCAAAAAATCACTTTTGAGGTTGCTAGAGATATCTTTGACCAGATGAAACCAGGTTGGAAAGGCAATCGAGAATACTTACTAGCAAAACTAATTCGATTAGTCGAAGAATTTATTCACTCAGATTTTATCCAAATTAATCCACCCTTATTTAGTGTGGACGCAATTAGACGGCGGATTCTGATTACTCTAAATATGAGTAAAATTGTGCAACATATTTGGAACGCGATTTATTTAGAGAATACAGAAAAACTTGAACCCGTATTCGATCCAGAACATCCCATCCGCTCTACAGGTGATATGCGCCCTTGGTATACGGGTAAACCTTGCGAATATACCCAAAAATCCCATATTAATTGTGGCATTTTTGATAGTACATGGGAAGCCAGCGAAGCTTTTGAACTCGATCGAAATGAAAATGTTGCTGCTTGGGTGAAAAACGACCACTTGGGTTTTGAAATTCTTTACATATTTGCAGGAATTGTTCGGAAATATCGCCCTGATTTCATCATTCGCTTGAAAAATGGAAATTTTTTGATATTAGAAACTAAAGGACAACGGACTCACCAAGATGAGGCTAAACGGGTATTTTTGGAGCAGTGGATTAAAGCTGTTAATCAGTATGGCGGATTTGGTCATTGGCAAACTGTCGTATCAACAAATCCGGCTGATGTTAAGATGATTTTGGAGACAACGGCATTTCAGTTGATCTAAAGTTACTTGTTTTTACTGTTATAATATACCAGGAGGGGATGAGTAGACCCGACACAAACTATGCAACCAATTCAACTCACCACATTTGAATCTCTGCGCCGCAGTCTGGGTTTAATCATCCAAGCCGCACCAACTGAAATCCGCCATTTAATATGGCTCAACATTATCGCTGGTGCGGCCCCGTCTGCCGTGCTATTTTTAGATAAAATTATCATTGATGAAGTATCTCGGTTGCTGTTGCAAACCCAAACAACACAGCCACTTGCTTTGATGCTTTCCCAGCCGCTATTGCTGTGGAGTATTGTCGGAGTCATAACTCTCAAGTTTCTGGGCGACGCCCTCGAAACAATTAGTTCATTTGTATCTACATCATTGCGCGATCGCGTTCAAGGATTCGTCGAAGGAAAAGTCCTCGAAAAAGTAGCTAATTTCGACGATATCGCCCTCTTTGAAAACCCCGAACTCTTAAATATTGTACAACTAGCAAAAACCGGAATCTCACAAATACAAAAACTAGCATTCGCCCTCAGCTTTGCGATCACAGGAGTGTTTATCTTCATTCCGTCTGTAACCCTTGCTGCTGGCATAGCTTGGTGGGTACCGCTGCTGATGTTGCTCTCATCCTCTCCCTCAATTTATATACAAAGAAAATATAGCAAAATCATCTGGAAAGTTATCAGAAA
>DMYK01000500.1:8095-10491 GCA_003483675.1 Microcoleaceae cyanobacterium UBA11344 | reverse complement strand
GGTTTTGAGAAAAAGTATCCTTGGGCGTACTCGCATTTTAACCCTTTGAGTAGGTCGAGTTGCGATGCGTCTTCGACTCCTTCGGCTATTACGTCCATGCCTAAATTGTGCGATAAAGTAACGATCGATCTGACAATTTCTGTCGGGTCAATGCCTCCTGAGCCTCGTTCGCATTCAACTCCCATCCTGCTCACAAAAGAGCGGTCTATTTTTAAGGTATTGGTGGGGAAGCGGTGCAGGTAGGAGAGTGATGAATAGCCGGTGCCGAAGTCGTCGATGCACAAATGTATGTTGCGGGCCCTGAGTTCTACCAGCATTGCTGTTACTGATTCGGAATTTTCTATGAGTACGCTTTCTGTTATTTCTAGTTTTAAACTGCTGCCATCGAGGTGATTTTCTTCGAGCACTTGGTCGATGTATTCAATTAAATCGGGTTGTGAAAACTGTTTGACAGAAAGGTTGACGCTGACACTCAGCGGGGGGTTGCTGGGAAATAGCTGCTGCCACTCGCGGATTTGGTGGCAAGCTGTGCGTAGCACCCAGAGGCCGAGGGATATGATCAATCCGGTTTCTTCGGCGATTGAGATGAATTCGTTGGGGGAAACTAAGCCTCGTTCTGGGTGCTGCCAGCGCACTAGGGCTTCAAAACCTGTAATCTGGCTGTTGGCGATCGAGACGATCGGCTGATAGTGAATTATAAATTGTGATGCCTGCAACAAGGGAAGCAAGAGTGTTTTGTGGGATTTGGGAGATTTGCCAGATGTTTCTGATGCTGTGGGTTCTTGTTCTTGATCTTCGTCTCTTACCTGATGTTTAATTGGATCGATCGCCCGCCGCAGGTCATTTTCTAACTGCAACAGCCGCAAAGCATGGGCGTGCATGGAACTGTTGAAAACTTCGTGGCGGGCTCTGCCGAGTTCTTTGGCGCGGTACATTGCGGTGTCGGCGTCGCGCAGCAGGTTTGTCGATCCCTGGTATTCGTCAGAACTCAGAGCAATACCAATGCTAGCGGTGATGAATACTTCCTGTCCGTCTAGAAGGATGGGGGAGGTCATTTTCCGGTGGAGGCGATTGACAATATGGGTAACTTCATGGATTCCCTGGATGTCCTCCAGCAGAATCACGAATTCGTCTCCTCCGAGGCGGGCCACTGTATCTCCATTCCTCAGACAGTCTTCGAGGCGTCGCGCGATCGCGACTAGGAGTTGGTCGCCGATGGTGTGGCCGAGGGAATCGTTAACTACTTTAAATCTATCTAAATCGAGAAATAGCACCGCAAATAAGTAGTCTTTGCGCCGTTGTGCGACGCTCAAAGCGTGTTCGAGGCGATCGTTAAATAGCGCTCGGTTGGGCAATCCGGTGAGGGCGTCGTGAAATGCGTCGTGCAGCAGTTGTGCTTGGGCGAGTTTGCGGTCAGTGATATCGTGGCAGTTGACGACTATGCCATTGACTGCGGGATCTTGCAGCAAGTTGGTGGCTACAGCTTCCAAAAAACAGGCTTTACCGTTGCGATGGCGGACTCGGTACTCGACTGCTAACTGGCTTTTCCAGGGGTTTTGAATGGCTTTGTGGAGAGTTTGGGTAATCAAGGGGGCATCGTCGGGGTGAACCATAGCTAGAGCACTGTGCCCGATCGCCCTTTCCGGTGCATATCCTAAAATTCGTTTGACTGAGGGGCTGATGTAGCGAAAGATGCCCTCGGCGTCGAGGATCATGGTGATGTCTGTGGCGTTTTCAATCAGCGATCGAAACCGCTGTTCCCTTTGCCGCAGGGCTGATTCTGCCAGTTTGCGTCCGCTGATGTCTAGGGCTACTCCGTCTACAATGATGTCGCCATTTTCTTTCCTGGAAAATCTGGCGTTGTCTTGCACCCACCTGACTTCCCCGGTTCTCAAAATGATCCGATATTGGCGATCTCCGGGTTGGAGGCTGGCTATTGACTCTGCGACGCTGATGTCAAAGGAGTTTTTGTCGTCAGGATGAATGATTTCGGTCAATAGTTCTGGGCGCGCCATTACCTCTTCTGGACTGATTCCGGTCAATTCCCGCACTCCCGGACTGATGTAACGCACTCCGGTGGTGCCGTCTGGATGCAGCACGACGCAGTAGACTGAGCCGGGAATGTTGGCGGCCATTGTGGCTAGTTGCTGCTGGATGTCGCGAACAGTTGCTTCGGCGCGCTTGCGTTCTGCTAGTTCGGTTTGGGCTTGCTGATAGAGTTCGGCTTGGTGGATCGCGATCGCGCACTGATCGGCTATGGCTTTGAGGAGAGAGAGTTCTTCTGCACTCCAAGAGCGGGCGCGATCGCACTGGTAGAGGCAAATTCCTCCGAAAAATGAGTGCTGGTAGAGCAGTGGTGCGATCGCGATCGCGCGAAACCCTACAAACTCTCCTGA
>DMYK01000500.1:3957-8076 GCA_003483675.1 Microcoleaceae cyanobacterium UBA11344 | reverse complement strand
GCGAGGGTTTCTCCGGCGGTGAGGGAGGAGCGATAGTGTTGGGCAAATTCGCAATTTAGCCCGACGAGCCGTTCTTCGTCTGCTGCTTGGCTGATGTAGCGAATGATAATTCCGCCCTCAGCATCTGGCTGCAAAATCGCGCAGCCGCTAATTTCTAGAGCTTCATGGAGTTGATCGGCGGTGGTTTGCAGCACTTCGTCGAGTACGAGGGTTTCGCGCATGGCTTGGACAATGCGGTTGACGATCGCTTCACGAGTCGCTTGTCGCTGAATTTTGGCGATCGCTTCTTGCTGCTGGTGGCGCATTTTATATTCTTGGAGCGATCGTGCTAATACTGTTGGCAGCCGAAATAGCCTATTTTTTAATACGTAGTCTGTCATTCCGGCTTTGATGCACTCTACTGCGGCTTCTTCTCCCAAACTTCCTGTTACTAAAACAAAAGGTATGTTTTGTCCTAATTCCTGCATTAATTTGAAGGCTTCTAAACCGTTGAAACCAGGGAGGCTGTAATCTGACAAAACAGCGTCGTATTTGCAATTCTCCAGGAGTGAGCGGCACTCTGTTGCTGTTTGGGCTGTATCGAAATTGAAATTTATTCCCCCCGCTTCTAAGGCGATCGCCATTAATTCTAGATCTTCGGCCATGTCTTCGACAATCAACAAGTTTAAGGTGGCTTCCGTTCCCATTTTTACTAAATAGTTGGTTTGAGTTATATTTAACATAGGGTATTTTGCTCGTTTTCAGAGGCGGTGCACGCTCGCCCTTCGACGGAGTTTACCCTGAGCGTAGTCGAAGGGCTCAGGATAAACTCCGTCGAAGTGTTGTTTTTGTTGATTTATGTCATTGATTATGTGATTTTTGGCTGAGGATTGCTTGAGTTTTTTTACAATAATGTAGCAAGATTAGTTCTGACTTCTGACTGACATCCGTTAAACTTGTACGCTCGCGAAGTCAAGTATCCGTTAAATCCGTGGAGCGAATCCGTTGCCGAACTTCCTGCTTCTATAACTGAGCCCTTGGGATTGTTTGACCCAAGTTTAAAGTAAAATGTTGCTCCTCGACCAGGTGTGCTTTGGGCCCAAATCCTGCCGCCGTGTCGGTGAATAATCCGCCAGGCGATCGCCAAACCGATGCCCGTACCTTCAAATTCTCTCTGGGAGTGCAGCCTCCCAAAGGCTCCAAACAGTCGATCGGCATATTCCATCCCAAAACCAACGCCGTTATCCTTGACAAAAATCGTTCCATCTGGTAAGCAATCAATTACTATTCTAGCGGGAGTGCGATCGCGACTGAACTTGACTGCATTGCTAATCAAATTGCTGAGCACCTGTTGCAGCAAGGTGGGATCTCCCGTCACTGTGGGCAAATCTCCGATTTCAAATTCAACCTCTTGAAGAGTTTCCACAGAATTTGTGTCAATTTGGGGTCTAGTCAATTTAATCGCAGTTTGTACCAAGTCGGTGAGGTCGATCGGAATTTGGCTCAACTCGGTGCGACTCACTCGCGACAGGGCGAGCAAACCGTCAATCAACAGGCTCATTTTTTGGCTGCTGTCTTCAATTACTTCTATATAGTGATCTATTTTGCTATCCTTCAAAGCCTCAGTTGCTTTTAGCCGCTGCTTCAAGGCACGGATAAAGCCTGAAATGTGTCGCAAAGGTGCCCGCAAGTCGTGGGAAACTGAGTAGGAAAAAGATGCTAATTCTTGATTAGCCGCTTCTAATTCCTCTGTGCGTTTTGACAAGGCTTTTTTTGTCTCTACCAACTCAGTGATATTGTGAGAAGAGCCAATTAAAGCATAAACCTCGCCGTCGATATTTCTGAGGGGAATCTTAAAAGTATCGAAGTAGGAAGTGCCACCGGGTAGCACAATTTTTTCCTGGACTTGCAGAGTTTCGCCTGTTTCAAATACCTGCAAATTTTCCCGGTAAAATCGTTCTGCGAGTTCGGTGGGAAAAGATTCAAAAATAGTTTTGCCCTGCATCTCTTGTCTGCTGTCGAAGCCGGCAATTTCTGCCACAGAACTGTTGACAAAAGGCTGGCGCATATGCTCGCGTTCTACAACAAAAATGCGATCGGGCAAAGCATCAAAAAAAGTCTCTAATTCTGCGGTACGCTGGGCGACTTTAGCTTCTAAAGTTTCGTTGAGTTTTTTGAGTTCGGCTTCGGCCCTTTTGCGCTCCGTGATATCTTGACCAATACCGATACAGCTTCCGTCGGAAAGGCGAACATTTGCCCAATAAGTGTCGATAATTCGCCCGTCTCTAACTTTTGTTTTGAAGTCTGCCCACTGCTGAGTTGCCGCCACGATGAAATCTAAAACGTATTGGCGGTAATCTGGCTGCGGATAAAATTCCGCCAAGATATCGCGGCCTTTGATTTCTGCAAAACTCCAGCCCAGCACTTGTTCCCAGTGGCGGTTTACCCAGCTTACTTCACCGCTGCTGCTCAAGAATGAGAGCATGATCGGCACGTTGTCGAAGATAGTTTGCAGCAGTTCTTTTTGCTGTTGTAATGCTGATTCGGCTTGTTTGCGATCGCTAATATCGAGTACGGAACCGATAATTTGTAAAATTTTTCCGTCGGGGGTTTTTTTGAATATTCTAGACCGATCGTGCACCCAGCGCCATTCCCCATTTTTGTGTTTGATTCTGTAGTCAATCTCATCGGTTTCATGGATATTTGTGCTGTTTGCTAGCCGCTCCATACCTGTAATTAACTTTGGCATATCCTCGGGATGAACTAAGTTAGCCACAGTATCTGTACCCAAATCTTGCAATTCTTCGGGACTGTAGCCGAGCAGGGCTGTGACAGCTTCGTTTGCATAAATATTTTTCTTTTCTACTACATCGTAAATGTAGATAAAATTGGGGATAGTTTTAACAATGCTCTCTAAAAGTTGTTGATTTTTTTGCAGTTCCGATTCAGCCTGTTTGCGTCTGCTTATGTCAAGTACAAAACTGACGCCCAGAGCCTGCGAGCCTTGTAACAATGCACCGCCCAGCAGCACCGGAATGCGGATCCCGTCGGAGCGGATGTATTCTTTTTCCCAGGGAAAAGCCGTCCTGATAGCCCTCAATTCGGCAATTTTTTCTGTGTCTAAACGCAGGTATTCTGGCGGTGTCATTTCTAGCCAGTTAATTCTTCCAGAAAGCAGATCGTCCCGCGTGTAATTTACCATGTTTAAAAAGAAGTCATTGGCATCTATAATGTTGCCGTTAATGTCCCAAAAAATTATGCCGATAATGTTAGAATCAACTAGGCACTTAAATTTAGATTCGCTTTGCCGCAACTGGGATTCGACTTGTTTTAGTTCTGTGATGTCGCGGGCGATGACTAAAACTGTTTCGACTGAATTGTCTTCAGCCCAACGACGCAGTTTACCCTGAGCTCCGTCGAAGGGCTCAGGGTAAACTGCGGCTCCACTGAGCTCCGTCGAAGTGTCGAAGGGCTCAGGAACCACAAATTCGGGACTGATTCGACTTTGGTAGTATTTTATACCGTTAGGAGTAGCCCATTCAAATTCTATAGTTTCTTGTTTACCAGTACGGAAAACTTTTGAAAAAGCCTCATCCCATAAGTTGCAAAGCTGTGCCGGCATTCCTAATTCTTGGTTGGTTTTGCCGATGAATTCGCCCCGGAGTTTTCCGGTAACAACTTCGACTGCTTGGTTGACGTAAAGGTGGCGCAATTCTCGATCGAACCGGGAGATGATATCAGTCGCATTTTCGGCTAGGGCGCTGAAAGCTTGTTCGCGTCGGTGCAGTTCTTCTTGAGTGCGGTGGCGATCGGTTATGTCTCTGCCAAAAGACAGAATAGAAACTATTTTTCCCTCAGCATCTCTTAATGCAGAATTGTACCATTCGCAGTAAACGATCGAGCCATCTTTAGTATAGTTGCGATTCAGACCAATATTGCGGGATTCACTGCCGTCTAATAGTTTATTTGTGATTAATTTGACTTCCTCGAAATCCGCTGAATAAACTATTGGCCATTCGTACCAGTATTTGCCGATTATTTCTGCGGTTTTCCAGCCAAATATTTGTTCGGCTTGGGGCGACCAACGCCGGACGCGAAATTCGCTATCCCATTCTATAACTGCCATTGGCGAGTTGGCTA
>DMYK01000500.1:0-3923 GCA_003483675.1 Microcoleaceae cyanobacterium UBA11344 | reverse complement strand
TTGGCTGCTGCGAAGCGATCGCTTATTTCTTGTGCGTTTGCTGCGCCGGATTTGATGAGTTCAGCTAGGGTTTCTGCTGTTTGTTTTTCTAATTCGTCCCAAGCCTGTTCTAGGGCTGATTCCGTCGGCTCTAGCTCAGTGATGCTATTCTGAAATAGTTCGGCAGTTTCCAGTGGAATTTTCGGCATATTTCTGACATTTCGGCAATACTTAATTTCCGCAGTCAAATGTAAAGTTTAAACTTATTCTTAAATTATACATTTTTCGTTGTTGATTGGTGCGCTGCGACCAAATTGCTTGGTCAAAATCGGCGCAGCCGAGAGCTCTCGGCTGCGCGAGAACTGGCTCAACTATTCCTAGCAAAGCGTTTCGGCACGCCAGCGTGTGGCAAATCTTACTTATATTTTTGCTCTGAGTGTTGGTTAGTGGCGATCGCCTGCGATCCCTAAATATTAGCGTGGCCAGGGAATGAAGAGCTCCACCGTGGCATCGCACGGTTTTGTCAATAACCAGCTATAATCATGTTTAATGTTTATTCAGCCATTTAGGTCGCCTATGACTGCTGCTGCACCCTCTTCGATAAAAAACCAAACTCAGTATGAAGCTGTTATCGGTCTCGAAACTCATTGTCAACTGAGTACGAAAACTAAAATTTTTTCAAGTTCTTCTACAGAATTTGGTAATACCCCAAACACTAACATTGACCCAATTTGTATGGGAATGCCCGGAGTGTTGCCGGTACTAAATCAGAAAGTGCTGGAATATGCGGTTAAAGCGGGGTTGGCTCTCAACTGCGAAATCGCACCTTACAGCAAGTTCGATCGCAAACAATATTTCTATCCCGATTTACCGAAAAATTATCAAATTTCTCAGTTCGATTTGCCGATCGCCACTAACGGTTGGTTGGAAATAGAATTGGTGGACGAAGCAGGCAATTCGACTCGTAAAAAAATCGGGATCACTCGCTTGCACATGGAGGAAGATGCCGGAAAATTAGTTCACGGAGGAAGCGATAGAATCAGTGGTTCTACCTATTCAATGGTGGATTACAACCGCGCCGGTGTGCCTTTAATCGAAATAGTCTCGGAACCGGATTTGCGATCGGGCGCGGAAGCTGCGGAGTACGGCCAAGAATTGCGCCGAATTGTCCGCTATATCGGTGTCGGCGACGGGAATATGCAGGAAGGTTCTCTCCGATGTGATGTGAATATTTCGGTGCGCCCCGTTGGTAGGGAAGAGTTCGGCACGAAAGTGGAAATTAAGAATATGAACTCTTTTAATGCGATCGAACGGGCGATCGATTATGAGATCGATCGGCAAATTCAAGCTTTGGAAACTGGCGAAATCATATTCCAAGAAACGCGGCTTTGGGATGAAGGGAAACAGTGTACTTTTAGTATGCGGATGAAGGAAGGGGCGAGCGATTATCGCTATTTCCCGGAACCGGATTTGCCTCCGATCGAGGTTTCAGTGGCTCAGTTGCAGGATTGGAAAGCTCAATTACCAGAATTGCCGGCGGAAAAACGCAATCGCTACGAAACTCAACTCGCTCTTTCTCCCTATGACGCGCGGGTGTTGACGGATGACAAAGCGGTAGCTGAGTATTTTGAAGGGGCGATCGCCGCCGGTGCTCCTGCTAAGCAAGCTGCTAATTGGGTGATGGGTGATCTCACTGCTTACCTCAAAAATGAAAAGTTGGCGATCGGAGAAATTCCTCTGCAACCACAGGATTTGGCGGAACTAATTTCGCTGATTGATACTGGCACGATCAGTGGCAAAATGGCTAAGGATATTTTGCCGGAGTTGCTGTCAACTGGCGGTTCTCCTCAAAAATTCGTCGAAAGCAAGGGTTTGATTCAAATCTCGGATGCTGGGGCGATCGAAAGTGCGATCGATGCAGTTTTAGCGGCCAATCCCAAGGAACTCGAACAGTACCGCGCGGGCAAAACAAAGCTGTTGGGCTTTTTTGTCGGCAAGGTAATGAAGGAGACGGGCGGCCGGGCCGATCCCAAATTGACCAATGAGATGCTCGCTAACAAGCTTAACGGCTAGGGCGTGTTTCTTTGCCTTGACCATCAGATTCAGATCCCCCTAAATCCCCCTTAAGAAGGGGGACTTTGAGTGTTCTTGTCCCACACCCCCTACTCCCCTACTCCCCTGATTAAGCAGGGCTGTTTCATTCTCTTGTAGGGGCAATCCTCTCGTGAAGAGCCCCGATGCCTGAAACGCCCATTCGAGCGTCTGTGCGGGGGGGTAGGCACGGGGAGTAGGGGTAGCACTACCCCTACAAAACCCTCGTTTTCCGTCTTTGTAGGGGCAATCCCCCTGTGGTTGCCCCGATAGCTTAACTTTACAAATATCTAGACAGATCTTTACAACATCTTCACAAAAAGGGGTGACACCCCTCATCCCGCTCGTGTTATATTATGTTATGTAGATGCACCCTGATGGTAGGGAGAGTTACTTAGGTGGCTCTCCTTTTTTTTGGCTTTTTTTAGAGATTGTGGCGATACAGACATGAAAACAGGCATGGGGCATGGGGCATCGGTAACCAATTCCCAATTCCCGATGCCCGATGCCCAACTTAAGTTATATTTAAGTAATTTTCAGAATATGACCGAACAAGCTAACGGGTTACTCAAACAGGGAATTTCACAATATCAGGCTCACCAATTTGAGGCGGCGCTGGATTCTTGGCGCTCAGCGCTGATTCTATATCAGGAAGTGAATGACAAGCGGCGATCGGGTGCGGCGCTGGGGAATATGGGGGTAGCCTATGAGGCGCTGTCTGATTATGCTCAGGCGATCGAGTGTTACCAGCAGCATTTGGATCTGGCGATCGAAATTGGCGATCGCCGGGGTGAGGCTAATGCTTTGGGCAATTTGGGTAATGCTTGCTGTGCACGGGAGGATTTTGACAGTGCGATTAGTTACCAGCAGCAGCGTTTGGCGATCGCGCGGGAGACGGGCGACAGTCGCGGGGAAGAGGAAGCTTTGGGCAATTTGGCCTCTTGTTGCGATGCGAAAGGAGATTTCCCGGCAGCGATCGAATGTTATCAGCAGCAGTTGGCGATCGCACGGGAAAGCAAGGACGATCGCGTTGAGTACAAGGCTCTGAAAAGCTTGAAGCTAGCTTACAAGTATTTAGCAGATTACCAGAAAGCTAACGAGTACCGCCAGTTGCAATTGGCGATCGTGCGGCAACTGTTTTTAACTAATAAAAACAGCAATTTTGTACAACTTGCAGAAACAGTTGGTTTGAATCCTGTCGAAGATTTTGCAGGAGCAGATTTAAGCGGTTTTGACTTACACTACGCTGATTTAGTCGGTGCGGATTTGCGGGAGACAAACCTCAGTCGCGTGGATTTGACCCTAGCGGATCTCAGCGGTGCTTTGCTAAGTGGTGCTAATTTAGTTGACGCTACTTTGTGTAATGCTAATTTGCGGGATGCTGAGCTTAGCGGCACCAATTTGAGCGGCGCTGATTTGCGGACAAAGTTGCCGCGGGCAAATTTGACAGGTGCGAATTTGAGCAATGCAAATTTGAGCAGTGCTTATTTGCCGAATGCGATTTTGGTAGAAGCAAATTTGCATGGTGCTGATTTAAAAAATGCAGATTTGAGCGGTGTTAATTTGAGTGGCGCGAATTTGAATGGTGCTGATTTGAGTCGCGCTGATTTGAAAAATGTGGTGGTTGAGAATACGAGGTTTGCTGGATGTTTGGGTATTTCTCAAGGAATGAAGATTGAGTTGATGCAGCGGGGTGGGATTTTTGAGTAAAATGGGTAATGTTGGTAATTGTAGAGGGTCAGAAGAGCTATGACTGCCGTAACTGCAAAACGATTTTCGATCGCCGAATATCACCGTTTGGGAGAACTGGGATTTTTCGCCCCCGATGAGCGAGTTGAATTGATTCGTGGAGA
>DMYK01000235.1 GCA_003483675.1 Microcoleaceae cyanobacterium UBA11344 | reverse complement strand
AGCAATTCCTCAATTCCCATAACCCCACCCCCTAAACATTCCCCGAATTATCGGCTCTAACTTCGCACATTTTGAATGATTGATAGCTCAGTCTGTTTTTTGCCTGAATCTTTTGTTTAACTGGAATTGACATAACTTGCCGCGCCCAAAATGAGTTTACATGGCCGCACAGATTCCCATGATAATATAATATGTCAATTCCCAAGAAAAGTCAAGGGTTGATCGGCCTTAAATTCTAATATTTCAAAAAGCCCATGAAGCGTAGCTATCCCCTAGGGAATCGCCCTTGATATCTTATGAAAAAGACCTATTGGCCCCACAAAATCGGTCAAGCTGGAATGAACGAATCCTCCAAAGGGAGCGATCGCCCGTTAGCGAAGCTTGCAGAACAGGATCGCCCGCCCTGAATCAACGCTACTATTAAAAATATGGGCGATCGATACTACAATGCGATTAAACGCCCCACAGCAAGAGCCAGAATGCCAAACAACTTGAAATTTATCTCCGATCCGTGGCAAGATTAAGAGAATGTTAAGTTATGCGACGCGATCGCAAACAAGATTTCCCGGTGAAACTTTCCCGCTAACCCACCGTCCATTAGGAGCCCACCCATCTATGATTCCCAACAATTCTGTCGAGGCTGACGAGCATTCTAGCAAACCCGACAAGCCCGAAGAAGCTTGCGGCGTTTTCGGTATCTACGCTCCCGGCGAAGATGTCGCCAAATTGACCTATTTTGGTCTGTATGCATTACAGCACCGGGGTCAGGAATCCGCAGGGATTGCCACCTTTGATGGTGACCAAGTATACCTGCACAAAGACATGGGACTGGTTTCCCAAGTCTTCAATGAATCCAGTTTAGGTCACTTACCCGGTAACTTAGCCGTAGGTCACACTCGCTACTCTACTACCGGCTCGTCGCGGGTGATCAACGCTCAACCTGTGGTCGTCGAAACTCGCTTGGGAAGTCTGGCATTAGCACATAACGGGAATCTTGTCAATACAAAAGAATTGCGGGAAAAATTGTTGTCTCGGAACTGCGAGTTTGTGAGTACGACGGATTCAGAGGCGATCGCAGTGGCGATCGGCTACGAGGTAGACAAAGGCAAAGACTGGCTCGAAGCAGCCATCAGTGCCTTTGGGATCTGCCAAGGAGCCTTTAGTTTGACGATCGCCACCCCCAAAGGCGTCATGGGAGTCCGCGACCCCCACGGAGTCCGCCCCCTGGTAATTGGCACTCTCGGCACTAATCCGGTACGGTATGTTTTGGCATCGGAAACTTGCGGCTTGGATATTATCGGTGCTGAATTTTTGCGAGATGTGGAACCGGGAGAATTAGTTTGGATTACAGAGGCTGGTATGGCTTCCTTCCACTGGAGTCAGCAACAAAAGCGCAAACTTTGCATCTTTGAAATGATCTATTTTGCTCGACCAGATAGCATGATGGAAGGTGAAAGTTTGTACAGCTACCGACTACGAATCGGGCGTTTATTGGCCGCAGAATCTCCGGTTGATGCTGATATAGTCATTGGCGTTCCCGATTCTGGAATCCCGGCGGCGATCGGCTTTTCTCAAGCTTCCGGCATTCCTTACGCCGAAGGATTGATTAAAAATCGCTACGTCGGACGCACTTTTATTCAGCCGACTCAGGCAATGCGGGAGTCAGGAATCCGCATGAAACTCAACCCTCTCAGAGATGTGTTGGAAGGGAAGCGCGTCATTATTATTGATGATTCGATCGTCCGCGGCACTACCAGCCGTAAAATTGTCAAAGCCTTGCGGGATGCAGGTGCCACCGCAGTACACATGAGAATTTCCTCGCCACCGGTGACTCATCCATGTTTCTACGGAATCGACACCGACAATCAAGATCAGTTGATTGCTGCTACCAAGTCTGTCGCAGAAATCGCCGCCCAAATTGAGGTTGATTCTTTGGCTTTCCTGAGTTGGGAAGGAATGCTGATGGCGACTAATGAAGATCCGAAAAGTTTCTGTTCTGCGTGTTTTACCGGAGATTATCCGATCGAAGTGCCAGAACTCGTGAAACGAGCCAAGCTAATATTAGAAAAAGCTGCAACTTAGAAGAAGTCATTAGTCAGTAGTCAGTAGTCATTAGTCATTAGTCATTTGTTAATTGCTACCAATGCCCGATGCCCGATGCCCAATACTTCGGCTACGCTCAGCACAGGTACCCCATGCCCTTCTGCCATAACTCGTTGCCAGACTGTGTGTAGAAATGTTAAATTAAATTAGCTTTGCCATTGGCAGGCTGGAAGCAAAGCTTCCAAAACCTCACTCTCAGATCGAAGTCGCATTTCGCACTTCCAACGGACACAGGAGATTTTTTCAGATAACAGGGTCGATCGCACAAATTTTCCCCATACCAGCATTCCCCAAGCCACTGGGCTGGAGGATCGCCCACGGGCTATTCAAGCGAACTAAATAACTTTAGAAACCCTTACTGAGTATAAATTATGGCTCCCCAGAGCCCCTAGCGACTGATAAGTAACGAAATGCGGTTTCTCAAGTCAGCTTCAAATCGGAAACTTCGTGCAATCAAATACAGTTCTCAATCAGCCGAGCGATCGAAGCTCGTCCTCTCGTACAACAGAGTTACCTTTTACTCTTGGTGATATCAAGGCAGCCATTCCAGCCCACTGTTTTGAACCCTCAGCCTGGAAATCCTTTGCTTACTTGTTTTTGGATCTCGGAATCATCGCAGGTTTGTATGCGATCGCCTACACTCTTGATTCCTGGTTGTTTTATCCGATATTCTGGTTAATGCAGGGAACCATGTTTTGGGCATTGTTTGTAGTCGGCCACGACTGCGGACATGGTTGTTTCTCCAAGAGCAAATGGCTCAACAACCTGATCGGACACCTTTCCCACGCTCCAATTCTCGTCCCCTTCCACGGTTGGCGGATCAGTCACAGAACCCACCACGCCAATACAGGCAACTTAGACACTGACGAAAGCTGGTATCCGGTATCGGAAAGCAAGTACAATCAAATGCCCTGGTATGAAAAGCTGGGACGCTTCTATTTGATGTTATTTGCCTATCCAATTTATCTGTTTCGTCGATCGCCCGATCGGGTAGGTTCTCACTTTATGCCCGGTAGCCCGATTTTCCGTCCTTCGGAAAAATGGGACGTATTAACCAGCACAGCATCCTTAGTAGTGATGGTAGGATTTTTAGGTGCCCTAACCTATCAGTTTGGCTGGCTGTTTTTACTCAAGTTCTACTTAGTTCCCTATGTAGTGTTCGTGATGTGGCTGGATTTGGTAACATTCCTGCACCACACTGAGGCGGATATTCCTTGGTATCGCGGAGATGACTGGTATTTCTTGAAAGGTGCGTTATCGACGATCGATCGGGACTACGGCTTCATCAACTCCATCCATCACGACATCGGTACTCATGTAGTCCACCACATTTACTCGACCATCCCCCACTATCACTTGAAAGAAGCAACAGAAGCAATTAAACCAGTGTTGGGCGATTATTATCGCAAGTCAACCGATCCAATTTGGAAGAGCTTTATTCGCTCTTACTGGGATTGTCATTTTGTTTCCGATACAGGTTCTGGAGTTTACTACGAATCGCCTAACACTCGGCGATCGGCTGAAGTTAAGTAGCTTCAATAAAACACAGAATCCAAAAATCCGGTTTCTTTAAAGAAACCGGATTTTTCATTTTTGGGCTTGTTTTGAATTCAATTTGTAGGGTCCGCAATGTGCACCAAATGCTTAGATATAGCAACCGCCAAGGCAGTTAGAGCATGGACGGTCATTGAACCCTGAGCGGAGCGGTGCCCTGAGCGTAGTCGAAGGGTCCAAGGGTTCAATGACCCTATAGCCAAGGCGCTTGCTATAATTGCCCGCTGACATTGGATTTTTATGGTGTGCAATCCGTACCTTACATATTACCTTTAAGCCCGATCGCAGTTACAATAGTCCACGCATCCACCAACAGCAGAAGCAGCGTACA
>DMYK01000429.1:2272-4360 GCA_003483675.1 Microcoleaceae cyanobacterium UBA11344 | reverse complement strand
GTTAAACAGGGCGGCACGTTGGGAATTATTGCTTGCACTACGCCTTCCCGCAGAAAAATCATATCGAGTTCAATCAACACATTTCTCATCCAAAAACGCACATTTCGCGCCGGTTCGATGGGGAACAACATTCCCCTATCTTCCGGCAATTCTGTGCGAAACATTAAACCAATTTCTTGTTCTTGGGGAGTCTGGGCCACTTCCAATCCGATCGCGCGATCGCCTAGGTTAGTTTTAACAGAAATTGGCAAAATCTGACCCACATCTATCCCGCCAAACAGCGATATAAAGTTGGATTGTGATAAATTAGCGATGCCCGCAAAAATTCCTAAATATTTGCCCGTATTTTTATCTGTCATCACAGTTTGGTTATCGAAAACAGAAATATCCAAGTCGCTAAACTTCATGCCATCTGTCAAGACAATTTGATCATTTCCGTTGCCAAAATCTGTAATTAGATCGGCTTGATCAAGACTAGATGCAGCAGCGGTTTTTTCAATCACAAATAAGTCATCGCCCGCACCACCTGTCAAGATATCTTTGCCTTCGCCACCTATTAGCAAATCTTGACCCCGATCGCCATTAATGACATCATCTCCTTGTCCTCCATAGATTGTATCGCTTCCCTGTCCTCCAGCGAGGGTATCAGCGCCCTCATTTCCGGCGAGCAAATCGTTTTCCCGATCGCCAAAAATCAGGTCATTTCCCCCCAAACCTTGAATTGTGTCATTACCCGCAAATCCTCTAATTAGATCGGCGTTGGGACTTCCCAGGAGAAAATCAAAGCCGAAAGTACCATCTATGTTAACCATCTTCTATTTAATAAAAGGAAGCTTTGGCGATCGGCATTCGCCAACCGGTACCAAAAGCGCGATCGCTAATTTTCAAACCAGGAGGCGCTTGTCGCCGTTTAAATTCCGCCTGTCTCACTAATTTTACTATCCGCGCAACCACCGCTTCATCATGTCCAGCGGCCACAATTTGTTTGACAGATTCGTGCTTTTCTATTAATCGCTGTAAGATGTCATCCAAAACATCGTAAGGAGGCAAAGAATCTTGGTCAATTTGCCCCGGTTTCAGTTCAGCACTCGGTGCTTTACTAATAATATTACCCGGAATTATCTCGTTACCAATGGGCGGGCCAGGGGGCACCGCCCCTACAGATTCGTTTCCAATTTCCCCAACATTCAGCCACCGACAAAGGGAATAAACGCGAGTTTTTGGTACATCGGAAATCACTGCCAATCCGCCATTCATATCGCCGTAGAGAGTGCAGTAACCCACCGCCATTTCCGATTTATTGCCAGTTGAAAGCAGCAAATGGCCGAATTTATTAGAAATTGCCATCAACAAATTGCCGCGAATTCGCGATTGAATATTTTCCTCAGCAATCCCAAAAGTTGGATCGACAAACAAATCGGCCAAAGTGCGATCGTAAGCTTTCATCAAATCGGCGATCGGCAAAATCTGAGTAGCAATGCCCAGATTTTTCGCTAATTCCAAAGCATCATTAACAGAATGATCCGAACTGTAAGGAGAAGGCATGAGTACGCCCAAGACATTTTCTGGTCCGATCGCAAAACTGGCGATCGCAGCCACCAAAGCCGAATCAATCCCGCCGCTCAAACCCAGTACAACCTTAGAAAAACCGCACTTGCGAACATAATCTCGCACTCCGAAAACCAGAGCAGCCCAAATTTCTGCATCCCCAACCTGCGGAGCAAAATTTAACTGTGCAGGGTGATTTTCTGCTTGACTTTGCGAGGGAATGCCAATTAAATCTTGTTTAGCTTCATCATATTCCAGCACCCCAAAATCTGTTTCAAAAGAAGCGAGAACCTGAATTAATTCACCCTTGCGGTTCACAGAAAAACTGCTCCCATCAAAAATTATATCATCATTTCCCCCTACCTGATTAGCATAAATAATCGGTATGCCGCAGCGAATTACGCTGTGTTGCAACATAGCCGATCGCACTCCCCGCTTGCCCGCAGCATAAGGCGATGCAGACAAATTGAGCACTAAATCCACACCCACTTTTACCAAATCTAAAAAAGGTTCATCGGCGTAACTGCGTTTACCCCAAAA
>DMYK01000429.1:406-2235 GCA_003483675.1 Microcoleaceae cyanobacterium UBA11344 | reverse complement strand
AAAATAATCACTTTTTTCTCCCGGTTCAAAATACCTGTCTTCATCAAATACATCATAAGTAGGCAACAAGCGTTTATGAAAAATTTGTTTAACAGTGCCATTTGACAACAAAGCAGCGCTGTTAAACAAAGATCTTCCGCCTTTTTGACCAGCATTAGCATTGGGTATTGCAGTGCCGACTATTACTGCCAAATCCCCAGGCAAATTTTGCGCCAATTGCTGCAACTGTTCGCCTGCTGCTGTAATGAAACTGGGGTTCATCAACAAATCCCGTGGCGGATAGCCAATCAGGGAAAGTTCCGGTGTTAACAGTAAGTTTGCGCCCTCTGTTGCCGCTTTTTTCGCAGCTTCCAAAATTAAATTGGAGTTGCCAGATAGATCACCAACAGTAGGATTGAGTTGTGCGATCGCAATTTTCATATTACCAAATCACCAAATTACCTAATAAATTTTGCAAACAGCCCAGGCGGACGAAAGTTTCTGTAGCCCCAGATTTCAATCCCTACAAACATTATTGGGATTTGAACTCTTTCAACTCTTCATCACCAAACTGATTTACCAAATCCCGGTAGAGCTTTTCAACCACATCAGGATTCAATCCCGCTTCTTTAGCCCACTCGCGCCGCTGCTGTAACATAGCATTAAAGCGATCGGGTGCTTTAACGCTAGCTTCACTTGTTTTTAACCTGGCCGCCGCGATGACGTATTGCAATCTCTTGCTCAAAGCCTCGATCACTTCCCGATCGATTATATCAATTTCTTCCCGAACTTCCTGAATATCCGAACACTCATCTGGGGCTTTCATCGCCGATACTCCTTAATTGCTTCTACTCTCATCTTACTCAATTTATGATTTTCTGTCATCAGACGAACAACTAAATAAACACCAGCCGTTTGTCCTTCAGAGGAGCAAAAGCTTCGGCATCAAAGCGGTACAAACTAGCAGGGCGACCGGCCCCCCGCGAAACTTTAACACCCGTATCGCACAAAAAACCCAGTTTCAACAATCGGGCGCGAAAATTAGAATAATCGGAAAAACTTTCCCCCAAAATAGTAGTATAAAGTTGATACAAATCGCTTAAAGTGAAAAGCTCCGGCAAGACTTCAAAAGCCACCGGACTATATTCAAGTTTATTTCGCAAGCGCCGATATCCGTATTCAAGAATTTGATTATGATCGAAGGCTAACTTAGGAACTTGTTCCACAGGATACCAAGCGATCCCGCTGACGCGGTGGCCAGCACCCGCAACGACACTCCCAGCAATTAACTCAGCTTCCTCCAACCGTACTAAAGCAAAGTAACTCACAGAAAGATAACGATCGCCCCTGGTAAATTCCCTCGGATCGCGCCCCGGTTCTCCAAAAGTATACAATTGCTCCAAATACAAATTTTTGACCCGAATTTTCTCAGACAAAATCCGGTAAGCTGCATTCTCCAGAGATTCCCCTTGGCACACCAAAGTACCCGGAAGACTCCAATAATCAATAAACGGTTCATCCTGCCGCATTACCAACAGCACCAACAAGCGGTTCTGCACGGTATCGACCGAGAAAATCACATTATCTACCCCTACTTTAAAGTCAGCTAGTGAGCAACCTGCGCTCTTTTTTGTGCCTCGTGCCATCGTACAAATTCTCCCGATTGATATAAGCTTCGATGGGAGGAGTCAGGGCACCCAAGTCTCCTGTTTCGCGATAGGATGTTGAAGAAACATTGGGAACACTCAAAGATGCGATCGCCACATCCGCACCCAGGCGCCTCAATTTCCACAAATCTAAATTTTCTGGGGGATAACCAGGCCGCGGCACTACCAGTAATTGCACTTGTT
>DMYK01000429.1:0-359 GCA_003483675.1 Microcoleaceae cyanobacterium UBA11344 | reverse complement strand
CCCACAGCAATTTTGCCCGTTCCACAGTCTCTACTGTCCTCGGACTGCTGAGTTCTCGATACAAACAAAGATTATGCCGCTGTGAGTTAATTTCTTGAATGATTAACAGCAGCATTTCCGATCGATGTTCGAGAGAAGTTTGGTGAGATTTAAAAGGATTGTCAGATGCCCAAACTGCCACATAATCAAAATGTTGAGCAAGCCAACTCAATATAGTTTTATGTCCCGCAGTAGGTGGATCGGCACTGGTTCCAAATAGGGCTATTTTTTTCATGGGGAATTGGGAATTGGGAATCGGGTAAGGTGCGCACTGCGCACTACTGACTAGGTGCGCACTGCGCACTACTGACTAGGTGCGC
>DMYK01000426.1:8203-11396 GCA_003483675.1 Microcoleaceae cyanobacterium UBA11344 | reverse complement strand
CTTGGCCAAATATTAAGCTGCCGCCCAGGGTGGAAGTTTTAACGAAATCAGCCCCAGCTCCGGCAAAAATTGTATCCGGGCCTAATCCCGGAATGTTTAAATCAATTTGATTAGCATTGTCATCTAACGTTGTCATTACAGATTCACT
Organism: Microcoleaceae cyanobacterium UBA11344; assembly: GCA_003483675.1. GTDB lineage: Bacteria > Cyanobacteriota > Cyanobacteriia > Cyanobacteriales > Microcoleaceae > Microcoleus. The sequence goes on along the minus strand of DMYK01000426.1, from coordinate 11,248 downwards.
CCTCTACTTAATTGGTCATCGCTGTTGCGACTACAGACACTGCCTAGAGCACCGAATGTTTGGATGCCGCTGTAGTTTAACTTGTTTGCCAGCCGCAAGTCTAGCCTACTTGCATTCACCCTGTCTAGACTTTCTCGATGGGGTACTTTTTCGTTGTAAGCTTTTATTTTCAATCTCTTCACCCTTTTATAATCTTTTTTGGACGCTCTAAGATGCCTACGCTCTCGAAGACGCGGTTGATATTCTGAATGTTCCATGCTGGATTGGTGAGCCGGGATCGCATCCAGAGGGGGAATTTGAGATTAAGGATCAAAAAAGGGTTCAGAATTTAGGCTTTAAAAGTCTACGCCGCGCTTGAGTTCTACGCCCCGATCGCCATAGTGTTTGTGACAGTATACCTCTGAGTGTACGCTTGCTAAATCAAAGTAAGCGTGGGGTTTGTGGCAGCGCCCGGTGATAATGATTTCTGTATCGCGGGGTTTGCGTAGCAAGGCTTCGACGATCGGCTCTACCGGCAGCAATTCTAAGTCTACGGTGGGATTGAGTTCGTCAAGAATAATTGTTTTGTACCAGCCGCTGGCGATCGCAGCTTTGGCGATTTCCCAGCCGCGTTCTGCTTCTGTGCAGTCTACCTCCTGCTGTTGACCGCGCCAAACTATGGCATCCCGGCCGCACCGCTGGTGATCGACTAGCTGCGGGTAGCTTTTCCGCAAAGCTGCGATCGCGGCATCTTCGGTATAACCGGTGCCACCTTTCAGCCACTGCACAATTAACACCCGGTGAGATTGGTCTAAACTGATACCTCTGCCGATCGCCTGCAAAGCTTTGCCCAAAGCGCTCGTAGACTTGCCTTTGCCAGCGCCAGTGTATATTTCGATACCCGTAATATTGTGTTCGGCCGCTGCGGGGTGGTAGTGGGGCTTCATTTCTGAATGCAAGTCGGCAATATCGAGTAAAGCTTGGGGGGCGGCCCTTCCTGTGGCGATTACTTCTAAATATTCGGGTTTGTTTTTGAGAGTTTGGACGACTTCATCGACTGGGAGCAAACCTAAGTCCAAGACGGGGTTGAGTTCGTCTAGTACCACGACAGAATACAGTTCTGAGGCGATCGCCCCTTTTGCTATATCCCAGCCCCGCTGGGCTTCTGTGCGATCGAAGCGGGTGATTGCTTCGGCCCCAAAATATTCCGATCGACCGGTACGCACTTGGTCGATCAAGTGAGGGAAGGCCCGCTGCAATGCTTCGATGGCCCCGTCTTCGTCGTAGGCTCGATCGGGGCCTTTGAGAAATCGCAGCAGCAAGACTCGCGTCGGCGAGTCCGACTCGATTCCCAGCCCGATCGATCGTAAAACCACCCCTAAAGCTGCCTGAGACTTGCCTTTACCAGCGCCGTCGTAGACGTGAATCTGACCGATGTCGCGTTCCGATCGGGATGATGCTGTCCGAATACCAATGCCATTCCTTACCATTAATGTTTCCATTTTGTTAATGGATCTCAAGAGATTATAAACTAATATAGGTGGACGGTAAATTAGCTCGATCGTTGTCGTCCTGTTTTATGTCCGGCGATGCGGGGCTTTTGCCACTTGTCGCACTAAGGACACAGATGCTACCCTGCCTTTATACCTGTAAAATTTATGATTGCGAGTGTTTTCCCATTTCGGATAGTTTTGGTGCAAATTTTAATTGTGTTTTTGGCGATCGCGATCGAAGCGTGGTTTCTCCAAAAGCTACTTAAACTCGACCCTAAAACCAGCGTTGAATATACCACCATCATCAATCTATCTTGCACTTGTGTAGGTTGGTTAATTTTCTTCGGCATTGAAAGCATGCTTTCAAAAGACCTGCGGGAACGGCTGATCGGTTATATGTTATTAGGAGGCTCCCAGGATATTTACGCTCCCATAACTCTGATAGCAGTAGCAGTATTAGGAATAACTTTTTTAGCCAAGTGGCAAGGATTAGAACTGGTGCAAAATTTGGCATCTGGCAATACAAAAACAACCAAACCTCAGTTCTTAGGGCCGCCCACCCTCACCAAGCGCCCTCCTAAAAAAACTTTCCAAGTAACTACTACTTTTGGTGCAGTTTTAACCGCCCACACTGTTAGTAATTTCGTCATCTTAACCGTGTTGTTTTTGGAAAGCGTCAATTAAAATCTATGATGAAACAATTTTTGGATATCACCCAGCAACTTACGAAGCTAACCAATAACCTTTGGGAAACCAATAAACAAGTCCAAAAGACGATGGTTCCGCCTAAAGTTGTCCACTGGAAGACGCCTTTACTGATTAGCATATTTTTAGCTTTGCTGTCGGTGGCGGCCTTCGCTGATGCGCCAACCAGAACGACTATTGCTGATTTGAGCTGGTTATTTTTGACAATTTCAATGGGTGCACTCACCTGTCAGAAACCTTTTGTTATTTACGGAATAATTATCAGTCCGTGGGTGACAAGTTTCTTAATTGGCTTGTGGTTGTTGGTAAGATTGCCGGCAGGCAATAAGGAAATAGCGTGGATAGCTGGCCCGATGATCGCAATAGTAGTTTCTGCTATCATCGAAATTTGGAAGAGCGAGTCAAAATGGGAAAGAGTCAGGTCGTTAGTTCGCCCGCAATTTGTGATTTTTACCCTGTGTCATGTGCTGATTTCTTGTTGGTTTGCCTTTCACTTTTTAATTCAAGGTTGGCTGCAAGACTATCCGAGTGTTTTATCAGAAAATTTGAAGCGAAGCGATTATGTGGTGACATTTCAAGGCCCAACTATTAATCGCTCCCGAGGTGTGGTTATGCTCACTGAAATGGAGAAATACCTCAAACAAGAGGCTCGCACAAAACCTTGGGCGCAGGTAGAGCAAATGCTGATAGATATTGACAACGAGCGCTTTTTCCTGAAAAATGAAGCGTTTAAAAAAATGCGGATAGTTCCAGAAGATTCTCGCTGGGATGTCAAAACTTCGATCGTCCAAGGACAGTCTCGCTATCAGCTAGAAATGCAAGCAACTTGGCTAGGACTTGTTTTCAGACCGGAAATATATTCGTTTAG
>DMYK01000426.1:6881-8168 GCA_003483675.1 Microcoleaceae cyanobacterium UBA11344 | reverse complement strand
CTCTAAGCCAGGGCTGAAAAAAGATGGAACTCCGGGAGAGACTCAAGTTTGATTCTGCTTTTGGCTGCTCAATGCAAACCTAACAGCAGGAAATGATTCTGCTGTTAGTTTCTGTCATTTCCCAATTCCTAATTCCCAATTCCTAATTCCCAATTACCAAATGAATTTGAGAAGAATCTTGACTGTTGCGATTAATGTATTCTGGGAAGTAATTCGCGATCGCATCCTGTACTTAATTATTGTTTTTGCTCTGTTGATGGGAGCTGTGGTGCGGTTGATACCGGAATTGGCGGCGACAACAGAGAAAAAAATTATCTTAGATATCGGTTTGGCTGCTATTAGCATCCTCGGTCTAATTGTCACTGTCTTTGTGTCTACCGGATTGGTTAACAAAGAAATTGAAAAACGGACTGTTTACCTGTTGGTAGCTAAACCGATAAGTCGCGCTGAGTTAATTGTTGGCAAGCATTTAGGGTTGTCGGCAGTGCTGGGCGTACTTGTCGCGGCAATGACTGTTATTTATCTGGCGATTTTGAGTTTTAGTCGCATTCCTTACCCTTTAGAAAGCATTTTAATAGCTTCATTATTCATCTGGTTCGAGCTGTCTTTGGTGACTGCTATAGGGATTTTATTTGGAGTGTTTACCAGTTCGCTGCTGGCAACTTTACTGACATTTAGCGTTTATTTGGTGGGACATTCGACGCGAGATTTAGTGGCTTTGGGTAAGTTAACTAAAAATCCTGGACTTGAACAATTGATGATGGGACTTTATCTGGTTTTACCCGATTTGGCGCGATTTAATTTGAGAAATGATGCTGTTTACGGACAAGTGCCTTATTTGGCTGCTCTGATTACAAATGCTGGCTATGGTTTGCTGTATGGGGTGTTGCTGCTGTCAATTTCGATCGCTATATTTTCCCGCCGGGAGTTTTAAAACAATAAACAGAATACCCAGATACCCGACTTCGCAGAAGTTGTCGGGTATCTAACACAATCCTGGAGGCAGCTATTGTGTCTGTCATGCGATCCTTCACAATCATGAGCTATGCGTTGGATCAGGACTCCGCAGTGTAGTAAAGTATCGATCGAGATTCTTCGCTACGCTCAGAATGACAGAATTATGTTGAAATGAGTCCAGGAATATATATGTCAAATTAGTGCGCTAAAATATAGAAAAAGTGCTCCATCGACAATCGAGATTAAAACTTACACTTTTATTGGTAAAATTAGGTGACTTATGACTACTATAATTCACAAACCACTCTCTGGGCTAAAGATTACTTGGCC
>DMYK01000426.1:6399-6673 GCA_003483675.1 Microcoleaceae cyanobacterium UBA11344 | reverse complement strand
GAAGGAACAGTCCCTTTTGTAGTGATGGAATTTCTGTCAGCTACCTACGGCGATGAATACTCTGTCGAACATACAGAAGAAATCGGCAAATGGTTTTTTTACGAACAAGTAATCGCAGTTCCCCGCTATGTCATTTTTCGACCGCATACAGGCAGAATAGAAGTTTATGCGCTAGAATCCGAGCGATACGACAATCAAAACCCAGATGAAAACGAGCGTTATTTGATACCTGGATTAGATCTATTTTTGGGAGTTTGGCTGGGAACTCGCGAAG
>DMYK01000426.1:1634-6276 GCA_003483675.1 Microcoleaceae cyanobacterium UBA11344 | reverse complement strand
GCGATTGGCCGCCCTCGGTATCGCTCCAGAATAGCAGTAATAAAAGTTGAAATCATGTTAGTCCAAAAACTCGAAAAATTAAAAAATATCTTCGCACAAATGGAGCGGGCGCTGATTGCCTACTCTGGCGGCATTGACAGCACTTTGGTGGCAAAAATTGCTTTTGACGTTTTGGGCGATCGCGCTTTGGCCGTGACAGCAGTTTCTCCGTCTTTATTGCCAGAAGATTTAGAAGATGCGCGGATTCAAGCAGCAGAAATTGGCCTGGTTCACGAGGAAGTAGAAACTCAGGAAATGGCCAATCCTAATTACACTTCTAACCCGGTTAATCGCTGCTATTTCTGCAAAAGCGAACTGCATGATACTTTGAAACCGCTAGCACTCGAAAAGGGTTATCCTTATGTGGTGGATGGGGTTAATGCTGATGATTTAAAGGATTATCGTCCGGGGATTCAGGCGGCGAAGGAACGGGGCGCGCGATCGCCTTTAGCAGAAGTAGGAATTACTAAATTTGAAGTGCGGCAATTGGCTAAAGAATTAGGTTTGCCTTGGTGGGACAAACCAGCTCAGCCTTGTTTGAGTTCGCGCTTTCCCTACGGTGAAGAAATCACCGTGGGAAAGTTGCAAAGAGTGGGGCGCGCTGAACGATATTTGCGGCAGTTGGGACTGAAAAATCTGCGAGTGCGATCGGATGGAGACACGGCGCGCATTGAGTTACCAGCCCAGGAGATTAAGGAGTTTGTATTAAATGCGGATTTGCCTGCATTAGTGGCGGTGTTTCAAGAGTTGGGTTTTGTTTACGCGACTTTGGATTTGGAGGGGTTTCGCAGCGGCAAATTAAATCAGGTTTTGCAGCCGGAATTGTTGGGGGCGAAAGGTTGATTAATTATCCTGAAAAAATGTCACTACAACAGTGTGTTCGTCCCGATCGCATTTGACTTGAAAACGTCGCTGAGGATAAAGCGATTTCAGGCGACTTTCCCACATCTGAGCTAATGCTTGTCCCAAATACAATAAATTGTCGATGCTCGCGTTTTCCGCACCGGGCAGAATGTCATCAATATGCTGGTGGTTCATCACCTGCTCAATTGCAGCGACATCATTCCCCAGTTCGATTTTCCACTGTTCGTATATTTGACTGTTAAAGGCTTCGGACAAAAAGATACCGCCTTCATGTTCGACAAAATCTGGCCAGAATAGTTTTGTGAAAGCTATGGCAATTTCAATGTTAGCAGCTCCAAAAAGATAATCCCAAAGTGAAAAATCATCGCCGTTGGCTTTTTTCCACTGCTGGAAATCGCTGAGTTTATCTGCATTCAAGGATATTTGTTTGATGGACATAATTTCTAGGGTATTTCATCCAATCTAGCTAGCCTAACTGTGTTCTCAGCTTGCACGAAAATGTCTCCCACTGGGTTGTGGTTATGTTTGTATTCAACGGTGTGAGGTGTCGGCACATTTGCATGAGCCTTTCCTGTTAAGTCTACTCGCTTAATTGCTCGTCCGCTGTCATCGTAGACGATATAGCTGGTAATGTTCTTGCCATCCATGCGGTAGAGTAAGTTTCTGGCACTTGCTCCATCTAGAGGAAATCTGCCGCTTACCTGGGTTCCGACGGCTATAAGGGTGCTAGCGGGGATGCCAACTGTCCAGTCAACTGGTTTAGACATATATGAGTCCTAAATTATTTTACCACCTCAGTTTGATATATGTATGGGTGAATAATCTGGGCGACAATACTCGTGACATCGCCCGTGAATTAAAGCAATAGCATAAACTTAAGTAGCAGCAAACTGAAGCAAGTTTTATGAAAGTTAAATTTAGGTTAATCTCCCTCCTGTTGGCGTTGTTTTGCGCGTACATCCCCTTTCGGGTTCTAGCTAATCCGCAACCTGCGGGTGATACTGTGAGCTCGGCGCTGTGGTGGCAAGTTGCTGTATATAATCAGGTACAACAAATTCAAGACCAGCATTATCAAGGGTGCGTGTGGGGCGATTCTATTTCCTCGGCTCTGGGAGCTTCTTTGGGCGAACAAAACTTTAATTTTGCGATCGGCGGGATGAGCTCAGTTTCGCTGCTAGAACAGCTTAAGCTTGTAGTTCCTTTGCAGTTTACGTGCGAAAAATCTATTATTGCGATCGGCACAAATGATGCTATGTACGGCATTAGCGATGAGCAGTTTGTCAGTAATTTGAAAGAGGCGATCGCAATTATGCGATCGACTGGTACTAAACAAATCATTCTTATTCCTAGTTTTTCCTCAACTGTTGCCGCCAGCTACAATCCTCAATCAGCAGGAACAATTGCTAGAGTTGACGAAATTAATGTTCTGATCAATCAAGTAGCTAATTCTGAAAAAGTTCCTGTTGAAGATCGAGGAATACAAGCATTATTTAAGGAACAAGCACTCAACGAAGATTTAACAATTGACGGCGTTCACCTGAATGCAAAAGGTTTAGATATCTACAGGAAAGTTTTGTTAAATATTTTAAATTCTCCCTCTGAAACGCGCACATCTTCTGATCGGAAACTAAACCCAACACTCATTAATCGGATGTTGGGTTTTGCGATCGCTCAACCCAACACTCTGTACATAACCTTTGAAAATCGCTATGTCAAGGAGTAGACTGAATTTGCTGCGGCTGCTGCTGCTGGAGCTCAAGTTGCTGATTTTGAATCTGAAGTCGCTGATTTTCAACATCAATTTGCCGCTGTCTGTCTTCAAGTAGCAGTTTTCTGTCTTCTGCTTGCTGTAGTCTATCTTGACGTTGTAGCTCTAATTGTAGCAGTCTGTCTTCACGTTGCTGTTCTCTATCTTGACGTTGTATCTCTCTTTCTAGCAGTCTGTCTTCACGTTGCTGTTCTCTGTCTTGATTTTGTTGACGAATCTGTCTGAGTTGATTGCGTCGCTCGAAATCTCCTCCTAAAAATAAGTTCTGAAAAGCATTGATAGTTGTTTGAAACCCATTCAAAACTCCGCTAACAGTGCTGATGACACCTGCAACTCCTGTGATTGGCTGCAAGAAAGTGTTGATATTATCTGCTACTCTAGTATAGCCCGATCGCGCTACAAGAATCACATCATTATTGCGGAGAGTTGGGTTATTATTTAGATTCAACCCTTGAGCAAAATCAACGTCTATAGTGCGGCGAGAAACAGTACCGTTTGGGTTCAAACGCAACAGTTCAACTTTGTCTTTTTTCGCCCGCAATTGATTGAAACTTCCTGCGGTTAGCAAAGCTTGGTGGAGAGATGTACTGGGTTTAACTAACAAAGCTCCAGGTCTGATCGCTTCCCCCACAATATTGATGCTAATCGCGTTGGGAGAGAAACTCGTACTTCCAATTTGAGAAACTTCAGTTAAATCTACCGTAGCTGCTGTTGGGATAATAATGCTATCTCCTTCTTGAAGCAAAACATCTTGGGTAGCATCACCTTTTTGTAGCAAATCCCAGAGATTTACCAGGATAGTTTGTTCAGTACCTCCTCTGATTTGGCGGCGGATTTGCACGCGGCGAATGTCAGCTTCTGTGGTGATACCGCCAGCAATTTTGAGGGCTCTAGTTATGGTTGGTAGCCCCACAACTGCTCCTTGCTGTTGCTCGATGCTGACAAAACCCAGCTCGGTTTGTTGGTTGGTCGATCGCAAATCAGCAGCAGATATAGTATAAGGCCCAGGCCGACTTACCTCGCCGACAATTACCACACCAATTGGTTTAGTAATATCAGCGGAAAAATTAGCACTAGCTCTTTGACGTACTTCTTGAGTATTGAGAGCACTTGCTGTCGGTACAAAAATTGTATCTCCATCTCGGATAGTGACATCTTGTCGCAGATTTCCTGTGTCTAAAAAATCCTGCAAATTAACATTAATAACTTGCTCTGACCCACCTCTAGTGGGACGGCGAATTTGGACATTTCGCATATCTCCTGCTGATGTCACTCCTTTTGCAAGTTGCAGCATTTCCATCAAAGTCGGAAATTTTACTCCTCCTTCTCTGACTGGATTAATTTTGTAGGAACCCGGCCGAGTAACTTCACCAGCAACTCCGATATTTAGGGGTCTAGCAACCATCAAAGTTACAGTGACAACGGGAACATTAATAAAGGGTTCGTATCGCTTGGTAATGACGTTGGCCGCTTGTTGCAATGTCAGCCCTTGAATTGATACACTGCGAATGATTGGTAAATTCAGCGTTCCGTCAACTAATACTTGGTATTCTTTGCTAAATTCTGGAACGCCGAAAATATCTAAAGCAATGCGATCACCCGATCCTAAAATATAAGCTGCTTCTTGTGTCAGTGAACCAAAATTTCCGTTGGGTAAAGCGGAGCCTGGGGGGGGTGGTGGTGGTACTCTTGGCCGATTTCGGTTCGGACTGGGTGCAGGAGTTCTGATGACGGGCAACTGAGCTATACTGGGCAGGGAACTGCTCAGTAGCAGGAGTGCTGACAAACTCAGACTTGTGCAGGTTTTAACGGTATGTTTCATGTTTCTTTCCTTGGTTACAGCGATGTCCATGATTAAGAGCGATTTGGTTAATTGATTTTAATTTGTTTTCCCTGTTTTCAAGTGTAGCCTCGCTGCGATTCAAAATCTCTAGCTGGAATGGTAAAATTTGTGCGATCGTACTCATTTTT
>DMYK01000426.1:0-1602 GCA_003483675.1 Microcoleaceae cyanobacterium UBA11344 | reverse complement strand
GATCAAGTAATTCCCTGGGGGCGGTGTTTGGATGAATACATGGGAATGTTTAATCTGAAACCTGCTGATTTTGAGTTAGAAATTCTTGACTGTGCTGGTGGGCCCGCTAGCTTCAATGCTGAAATGACTCGTCGAGGTAACAAGGTCATTTCTTGCGATCCAGTTTATCAGTTTAGTGCGGTTGAAATTCGCGATCGCATTCAAGCAACTTACCAAACTGTGATTAACGGAGTTCAGGCAAATTTAGATGGCTACGTCTGGACAAATATCACATCGCCGTCACAACTAGGCGAAGTACGGATGGGGGCGATGCAGCAATTTTTAAAAGATTTTCCTCTAGGAATTCAGCAAGGCCGCTACATCACTGCTGAGTTGCCGTTTTTGCCTTTCACTAATCGCCAGTTCGATTTAGCTTTGTGCAGCCATTTTTTATTTGCCTATTCTCACCTGCTTTCCGAAGAATTTCATATCGCGGCCATTACTGAAATGTGTCGGGTTGCTAAGGAAGTGCGGATATTTCCTTTGTTGCAGAGTTTTACTGGTGAGGTTTCCGAGCGGTTGGAGCCGACAATTAAAGAGTTAGAAAAAACAGGTTTTTGTGTAGAAATTCAACAGGTATCTTATGAATTTCAGAAAGGTGGAAACAAGATGTTGCGAGTGANNGGGCGAGACTTGTAGGGTGCGCAATGCGCACCTTACTACTACACAAAGACTACTTGTAGGGTGTGCAATGATATCATGTCCGCCCGATCAGTTGTCATGCGCAAGCGTTGCGAAGCATCTCGGAGATGCTTCGCAACGCTCAGCATGACAAGTAAGTGTTATAGTAACGGATCGCTCGGACTTGATTGAGCACCTTACCACTTTAGTTTAACACACCCGATTGATTAAATTGCTGAGCGTAATAACGAGCATAGCGATCGCCCTTTTCCAGCAACTCCTCATGAGTCCCCGATTCCATAATTCTCCCTTTTTCCAATACCAAAATTCGATCGGCTTTCCGCACAGTAGCCAAGCGGTGAGCGATAATAAACACAGTCCGATCGCGCATCAATCTTTCCAACGCTTCCTGCACCAAAGCTTCCGATTCCGAATCTAGCGCCGATGTCGCTTCATCGAGAATCAAAATTCGAGGATTGAGCAAAACTGCACGGGCGATCGCAATTCTTTGTTTTTGGCCCCCAGATAAATTTACGCCCCTTTCTCCAACCCAAGTTTGATAACCATCGGGAAACCCACTAATAAATTGATGGGCGTTGGCAATTTCAGCCGCTTCTCGAACATCTTTCAGTTCATAATAAGATTGACCAAAAGCGATATTCTGAGCGATTGTACCAGAAAATAAAATAGTTTCTTGCGGCACAATCCCGATTTGCCGGCGCAGCGTATTTAATGTCACATCTTGAATATCAATCCCGTCAATTAAAATCTGTCCCGCTTGCGGATCGTAAAATCTGGGGAGCAAATTTACTAAAGTAGTTTTGCCGGCACCAGATGCACCGACGAGGGCGATCATTTCTCCGGGAAGTACCAGCAAACTCATATTTTGCAAAATCGGAACCCCCCCTAGCCCCCCCTGATCAAGGGGGGGTTGAGGGGGGT
>DMYK01000256.1:15410-19203 GCA_003483675.1 Microcoleaceae cyanobacterium UBA11344 | reverse complement strand
GGTTGACTCCTGGGATCTGGTGACGTGCCTCTATACTCCCATACACCACCACGACCACTATTTATTACTTTTCCATTTTTTTCTAAGATTAACTCTTCTCCGGTAGCATCAATATAGAATTTCCCCTTTTGAAAAGACACGCTGCTAATTGTGATATCTTCCACTCCCTTGTAAGGATTTGCAGGACCATTGACAATCTTAATACAGATTCTATTGTTTTTATGTGCAATTTCTCTCCGGGAATTATTGAACATGGTTCCTTGAGAGTAGTAAGTTCCTGTGGGTAGAATTGTAGAATCTTGTTGATTACTTTGAGCAGATGACAAGGATGAAATTGATAGAATAATAGAACTAGCAATTAGTGTTTCGAGTACCCTAAATTTCACTTCCTATTAAACTCCATTAAAATTGTTTTTTTCGATTCAACACGATCATAAATTATCTTTAAACTCCTCTAGGGTGACATTTGCTGGGCGAAGAATTCCAGCAGCTAGTGTCCCAAGAGCTAATTCATCATGGCGTGGCACACTACAACGATCTATTTGATCTACAGCCCGAACCCGTTCGAGAAAAACGTGACTGCCATTTTGCCTATCTATCCTGAATCCCAAACGCTCTAAAGACCCGATAGCTTCTCTACCTGAAATTCTTGGCAATTGAGACCAAGGTATATATGAATGGGAATTTTGCGACTGATTTTCAAGCAGAACGTTTAGAGCTTCAATAGTATTTTCTAATGTTTGAGTGTTCTCCTGGGCTGTACTGAGAGCACTTTCTAACTGCTTATTTCGTTCTTCTAAGAAGAGAGTTTTGCCTTTTTTATATGAACATAATTCGGTGTTTAACTGAACTTTTTCTTTTTCTAACCGATCAATTTCTTCCACATAACAATTTTCCCAATCTCTTGACTGTTCCTTAGTCCGATCTAATTCTGTCCTAGCTCCTTCTAGTGCGGCGGTCAGTTCATTATTAATATCTAGAGCAGCATTGAGTTCATTATTAATATTAGGTATTGTTTCTAGCTGTTGCTCTAGCTGACGAGATTGCTGTTGTATTAAATCTCGATCGCACTTCAAAGCAGCTATTTTCTGATTGAGCGCTTCACTCCGCTGCTTTGCTTCAGATTCTCGCTGAGACGTTTCTTGCAAATCTTGCCGTAGTAATTGCAATTCGTCTTCTAAAGTTTGAGCAGTTTCTTGCTGTTGCTGTTCTTTAAAAGCCCGTTCGCTTTCATAAGATGCAATTTGATTTTCCAGTTTTCTCTTATTTTGTTCCTGTTCTTGCCGAGCAGATTCCAGTTCAGCAAGAACTCTCTCTCGCTGGTCAATTAATTCGATAGTTTGCTGGGTTTTCTCTTCTAATTGCAGCTTAATCTGCTGCTTTGCTTCAGATTCTCGTTGAGACGTTTCTTGCAACTTTTGCCGTAGTAACTGCAAGTCGTCTTCTAAAGTTTGAGCAGTTTCTCGCTGTTGCTGTTCTTTAAGAGCCCGTTCGCTTTCATAAGATGCAATTTGATTTTCCAGTTCTCTCTTATTTTGCTCCTGTCCTTGCCGATAAGATTCCAGTTCAGCAAGACCTCTCTCTCGCTGGTCAATTAATTCGATAGTTTGCTGGTTTTTCTCTTCTAATTGCAGCTTAATCTGTTGAATTTCCCGCTGTAATTGTTCCCCTTGTTGCCGTGCAAGGCGCTGCTCATATTCTGCTTCCCGCTGTAATTGTTCCCGTTGTTGCTGTGCAAAATGCTGCTCATTCCGTTTGGCAGATAAAACCACCTCAATAATTATCCACGCGCTCAAACCACCAAGGAAAAATAAAGCGACTGTCGATGTGTAAAGAGTCCGGGAACCTGTTACTTTAAATGGCTCTTTAATCCAATCATTATAATCTTCAAGAAATGTCGGCGGGACTCCCCGGACATAGTACACACGACCGATTATTTCTCCTGAGTTAACTCTCCCAGTAGGGATGGGTTTACTATCACCAGGTTTAGCATATTGCCGCTCTACTTGCAGCGGAGGTGGACTTTGTAGTAAGTCGTATGGATGATTTGATAAAGTTGCTAATGAAATTTCCTTTGTCCACTTCTGAGAAGATTTTGATTGATCAAGAATTTGCTCGGATGGGCAATCTTTGGCAGCTATTTTGCAATCAGTGACAATCAGCCCAAAGAATCCATAGTTGCTGTCTAAAGTTCGCTGCAATTCTCCTATGTTTCCTTGTAATAAGGTATAGGATAGTTTTCCTGGCAGAGTATGAGATAACATATTGAAATCAACTGTTTGCACACGAAAGATTGTGCCATGCCAATAGCTGTTATAATTTTCCCAGTTTTTCCAAGTCCCCAGACCAAAAGAAAACGTCGCGATCAGGGTAAGTCGCCCCAAACCCTTAATCAGCGTAATCGGGTTGATCTGGGGAAGTTTTTGCTTCATAATGTGCTTCATCAGGTCAACAGCCAAATGAATCTGAGTGAGAATATATCTAATTTGACACTCCTCGCCCTAAAGAGACGAGGATTCTTAATTCAGCGACTGACCTTTAAGCACCATGTCCTTGCGGCAGTTCTTAAACCTCTCAACCGTACAATAGTACCAATTGCAAAGTTTAACTCATAGTTACCCCAGAGGGTCTATCTCCAAAAGCGTACTAGGATATGAACCTAGAGTTTGGGCGTGCCCCGCCCTACTTAATCGGTTAAACCAAATTATTTATTTGCTGGTAGAGAGAATGCGTTGATTCTCTAGCTGTTTTAAGAGTTTTCGCCGCTCTGTGCCCAATGCTTGATGCCTGAAAGTGTGTCTTAACCGTTTCACGAGGGCATTGCGAGTTTAACCTTGACTTTACTATTTTAATATAAAGCCGTCCTAGAAGGACGGGGTTTTCAACCCAATTTTCTGATAACTTAGCTACATATTATTTGCGCGTTGGCAACAAGAGACGATCGCCACAATTGCCAGTTGTCGAAACCAGCAAACTCTCGCACCCCTAGAAATCATCGTACAGTACGACCTCGAACATTTCAAGTATCCAGTGGCGATCGCCGATGCCATTTGGGAAGCCCTACTAAACCACATCCGTCAAGTCATCAGAGAACAAAGGCACACCCAAAAATGCGCCTAAGTTCCCCATCAACCAATCAATTAGAAGTAGAAGCCGCCAACTCAGCCAAACGTTCCTGCTGATCCTGAGAAATACAAGTCTGAATAATCCCCTCAATATCCCCTTCCAAAACAGTATTGAGCGAAAAATTCTCCCCCAAACGGTGGTCGGTAGCCCGATTATCCTTATAGTTGTAAGTGCGAATTTTTTCCGATCGCGAACCAGTACCAACCTGAGCCAAACGCCGCGACTTCACCTCATCCTGCTGCTCCCGCAACTTCATGTCATAGAGCTTAGCCCGCAAAATCTGCATCGCCCGCTCCTTATTCTGCAACTGACTGCGCTCCTCAGTACAGAAAATCCGAATCCCAGTCGGCTTGTGAAACAAATCCGCAGCAGTTTCCACCTTGTTCACATTTTGGCCGCCAGCACCGCCTGATCGCGCCGTACTCATCTCAATATCCTTCGGATCGATGTGAATCTCCACATCATCAACCTCCGGCATCACAGCCACCGTCGCCGTCGAAGTGTGAATCCGGCCGCCAGCCTCAGTCATCGGCACCCGCTGCACCCGGTGTACCCCAGCCTCAAACTTCAGCTTGCTATAAACGCTGTCGCCCTGAACTTCCAGAATCACCTCTTTAAAGCCGCCCAGATCCGCCAGCGACTCACTCACCAACTTCACCACCCAGCC
>DMYK01000256.1:10868-15357 GCA_003483675.1 Microcoleaceae cyanobacterium UBA11344 | reverse complement strand
GCCCGAATTTCCAGCATAATATTCTTATCATCATTCGGGTCGCGGGGCAGCAGCAAAACCTTCAAACGACTTTCCAAATGTTCTAATTTTGACTCAAGTTCCTCAACTTCCAGCGCAGCCATTTGCTGCATTTCTCGATCGCTCGCTGCTTCCTTGAGAACCTGTTTAACACCTACTAAATCGTCCTGAGTCTCCTTCCAAACCTCAAAAGTATCGACCACATCCTCCAAGGACGATCGAGCTTTCGCTACCCGCTGAAACTCATAATTATCCCTAGCCACATCCGGGTCAGCCATGCGGCGAGTCAACTCATGAAAAGTTTGCTCAACCGACTTCAATTTATCCAGCAAATAAGATTCAGCCATTGTCAAATGTCCTCCGTCAATCGATTTTAGATTTTAGATTTTAGATTTTAGATTTTAGAATTGAAGAGAAGTCTGGCTCGAATCTCGATCGAACTCAACTCGATCGCACTCAACTGCCTGCATAGCAACTCTTCAATCTAAAATCTCAAATTCGAGGGCGGTAAGTTGTCAGTAGAAAAAACTACTCTCAACAAACTGCGGACAAATGACAATCCGGCTACTTCTTCTTTTTGCCTTTAGCAGCAGCCTTAGCAGCATCTGGTTTGGGAGCTTCCATTTTGATCGGCCCAGAAGAAGCATCTGCCTTCGGCATTTCCACATCCGTCATGCCATACTTCCGCATAAAGCGTTCCACACGACCTTCAGTATCAATAATCTTCTGAGTGCCAGTATAAAAAGGATGATTCCCAGACCAAACATCAACTTGCAGTTTTGGTCTAGTAGAACCAACAGTCATTACGTGTTCCCCGTTGCAATAAACCTGAGATTCGGGATACCACTGAGGGTGAATGCCAGCTTTTGCCATTGTTTTTTACTCTCTAATTTTTGACTTTACAACCATTTTAGCTGTGCTAGGACTTGCGTAGCAACAACAGCAGCGATTTTTGCCTAATATCTTCTGGAACCAGCGATCGTCCATAGCAAATAGACTTGAAAAAAAAGGAAGATAGAATCTGGATAATTTTGCCTTCTTCCCTCTTCCTTCTTTGTACCCTGAGCGAAGCCGAAGGGCCCGCTGCCNNCTTCTCTTACCGCTTCGAGTATTGAGGAGCCTTCCGAGCCTTCCGCAAACCGTACTTTTTCCGCTCTTTCGCCCGTGGGTCACGAGTCAAATACCCCTCAATCTTGAGAGGTTTGCGGTTGTCCGGGTCTAATTGGCAAAGTGCTCTAGCGACACCCAAGCGAATTGAGTCAGCTTGGCCTGTCAAACCGCCGCCTTCAACTTTCACCAAGATGTCATACTCATTTTCCAGACCCAAAGTTTCCAAAGGGGCCTTAGCGAGAGCCAAATAAGTTGGGTTGAATTGCAGGTACAAATCCCCCTCTTTACCATTGACAGTCAGTATGCCAGTGCCGGGAACCAAACGTACCCGTGCTACCGAACACTTGCGGCGGCCGGTACCCCAGTACACAACGCGGCCGGTATCTGTTGCTTGCATTACTCATTTCCTCCCGGAATCGTGTGAACAATTAACTCTTCTGGTTTTTGAGCTGCGTGTGGGTGGTTAGGGCCAGCGTACACCTTCAGCTTAGTAAACAGTTGTCTACCCAGAGAAGTGTGAGGCAGCATTCCCCGAATAGCTTCTTCGACAATTCTTTCGGGCAAACGTGCTTGCAATTTGGCAAAAGTTTCTGTTTTCATGCCGCCCGGTCTTCCAGAGTGGCGGCGATAGATTTTCTGGCTGCGTTTTTTGCCAGTAACAGCGATCTTTTCGGCATTGATGACAATTACGAAATCGCCGGTATCCATAGAAGGAGTGTAAGTCGGTTTGTGTTTTCCCCGGAGGTGGGTGGCAACTTCAGTTGCCAGACGGCCGAGTCGTTGGTCGGCGGCATCGACCACGTACCACTTGTGCTCTAGGGAGTCTTGAGTAGGGACGTAAGTTTTGTTCATTGTTTGTTGTGAGTTGTCTGTTAACTGTTGTCAGTTGTCAGTTCTTAATTGTTAGTTGTCAGTTTTTAATTGTCAGTTGTCAGTTTTTAATTGTCAGCTTTTAATTGTTAGTTGTCAGTTGTCCTTAGTTTATATTAGTAGTTACCTAATGACTAATGACTACTGACTACTGACTACTGACTACTGACTACTGACTACTGACTAATGACTAATTTTGGCTGAGTGTCGTACCAGACTTCTGGAGCAAAGGGAAAGTCTTGATAGCCAACCCGCAGCAGGCACAAACCTTGAGCAGGGGCGGCATATTTTACCATTTCTCGGCGTTCGTTGACCCAGATATCTGTGAAATTGTCGATCGCCCTTTCCCCGCGACCCACCTGCACCAGCAACCCCACCAGCAGCCGCATCATCCCGTACAGAAACCCGCTCGCCTGAACCTCGATATAGATCAGAGGCCCAGAACGCTGACACTCTGCCGCTTGCACGTCCACCCAAGAATGGGGCCGGGCAGACCCCGCGCGATGAAAAGCAGCTAGATGGTGCCGCCCGATTAGGGGTGCCATTGCTGCCTGAATCTTTGATTCATCCACAGGGGCGTGATAATAATGCCAAGCAAAAGGACGGACAAACAAATTAGGAATCGGGTCTGTATAAAGGGTGTAGCGATAGCGCCGCCAACTGGCTGAGAACCGAGCGTGCCAGGTAGGTTCCACCTTTGCCGAAGCTCGAATTAAAATATCTTTTGCCAGTCGAGAGTTGAGAACGCTTGCCCAGCGGTGAGCCGGAATTGGGCCCTGGGCATCAAAATGGGCTACTTGAGCAGCGGCGTGAACTCCCGCATCAGTTCTCCCAGCCGCGTGCAGCGTTACCGGACGCTCTAGAACAGTCGAGATTGCTGTTTCAATCTCTTCTTGTACTGTACGCTGATTCGGCTGTCGCTGCCAACCATGAAAGTCTGTGCCGAGATATTGAATCACAAGAGCAACGCGCTGTTTGTGATTAGTTATTAGTCCTTTGTCAACAGTCATTAGTTATTTTTTTAGTTATTACTTGTGATTTGTTAGTTTTCCCAATTCACTGACTAATGACTGATAACTGATGACTAATGACTGATTACATTAAACCAATTCAACGATCGCCATTTCGGAATGATCTCCCTGACGGGGGACTGTTCGCACCACGCGAGTGTAGCCCCCGTTGCGCGAGCCGTACCGTTCTGTTGCTGCTTCAAACAGTGCGTGTACTAACTGTTTGTCGTAGATATAGCCCATAGCTTGCCGACGAGCGGCCAAGGAGCCATCTTTGGCCAGGGTAATCATCCTGTCCGCCTCTGAACGCAGCGCTTTGGCGCGGGCGAGAGTGGTAGTGATTTTACCGTGGCGGATTAATTCGGTGGTCAGCGAGCGCAGTAGGGCGCGGCGCTGGTCAGCCGGTTTGCTGAGTTGGGGAACGCGACAGCGGTGACGCATAGCAGTTGGTAATTGGTAATAGGTAACTGGTAATTGGTAATTGGCAATTGGTAATCGGTAATTGGCTGCCCGTGATTTTTTTTTTCATCTTTGAGCCTGCTGCCGATTACCCGTTAGCCATTACCGTTCGATTAACTTTTAGAGGACTTTTCTTGCGGCAAGGTAATGCCCAAGCGCTTTTGCAAAGCTTCAATCACTTCTTCAGCGGATTTCTGCCCGAAGTTCTTGATCTCTAGCAAGTCTTCTTGGGTATAATCCAATAAGTCTGCCACGGAGTTGATCTGAGCTCGTTTGAGACAGTTGTAAGCCCGCACTGACAACTGCAATTCTTCGATCGGAATCTGGCTGGTAGGATCGGCTTCACCTGGATACTCGGGTTTGAGCAAATCTTGGGTGATGTCTTTAAGAGGTGCAAATAGGTCTACCAGGATGTGGGCAGCTTGGCTCAGAGCTTCTTGAGGAGCCATGCTACCATCAGTCCAGATTTCCATAATCAGTCGGTCTTTCTGGACTGTGCCGCCTACCCGAGCGTCTTCAACGCTGTAGTTGACCCTACGAATCGGCATAAAAATGGCATCTATCGAGAGAAAATCCAAAGCCGCTCCATCATCGCGACTGCGGTCTACAGCTCGGTATCCGACCCCTTTTTCAATTCTGAATTCCATCTCCAGAATTGAGCCTGGGGAGAGAGTGGCAATGTACTGAGATTTATCGATGATTTCTACCTCAGAAGGTACATCGAATCGATCGGCCGTAACTGTGACTGGGCCTTCGATCCGCAACCTACCTATTTGCGGCTGCGGAGAATGGCTTTTGAGGACGACCTCTTTCATGTTCAGCAGGATTTCGAGAACGTCCTCCCGTACTCCTTCGATGGTGGCAAACTCGTGATTGACACCGGCGATGCGGACTGAAGTTACTGCGGTCCCTTCCAAGTTGGACAGCATAACTCGCCTCAGCGCATTCCCAACTGTTGTTCCCTGACCGCGATCTAGCGGTTCGAGGACGAATTTTCCGTACTGACTCCGGTCTTTGTCAGT
>DMYK01000256.1:9516-10774 GCA_003483675.1 Microcoleaceae cyanobacterium UBA11344 | reverse complement strand
GGCAACAGTTGAAAGCATTAGTTATTGGCATTCAGCAATTAGCCATTATCCAAAATCTAAAATCTAAAATCTCAAATCGGATTAGACTCTACGCCGCTTGGGAGGGCGACAGCCGTTGTGAGGAATTGGAGTGACATCTCGAATTAGAGTAATTTCCAGTCCTGCCCCTTGCAGCGCCCGAATAGCAGTTTCTCGACCTGCTCCTGGCCCGCTGACCATTACTTCTATTTGGCGCATTCCCTGGTCGTTGGCTCGGCGGGCGGCACTTTCTGCTGCTGTTTGAGCTGCGAAAGGAGTTCCCTTCTTAGCTCCTTTAAAACCGCTCGAACCTGCTGATGCCCAGGATATGACTTCGCCATTGAGGTCAGTAATAGTCACGATCGTGTTGTTAAAGGTAGACTGGATGTAGCCTACCCCATTCGGTACATTCCGTTTCTGCTTTTTCGCACCAGTTTTCTTGCCTGTTTGTTGTCGCGCCATATGAGTCTCTTTAACTTTTCTCTCAACTAATTTCCCGAAGCGCTAGGAGCCAGCAGCCCCCAGCGTAATTTTCCCAAAAAGATATTACTTCTTGGAAGGTGCCTTTTTCTTGCCCGCAACAGTTCGGCGGACGCCCCGGCGGGTTCTGGCATTGGTGCGGGTTCTCTGGCCCCGGACCGGCAAACCCAAACGGTGACGACGACCGCGATAAGTCCCGATGTCCACCAGGCGCTTGATGTTCATTGACTCCCAGCGCCGGAGGTCTCCTTCGATCTGGTAGTTTGCTTCTACATGAATCCGCAGGGCGGTCACATCTTCCTCTGTTAAATCCTTGACACGAATGTCAGGATTTACGCCTGTTGCAGCGATAATTGCTTGGGCCCGCGAGAGCCCTATTCCGTAAATGTATGTCAGACCTATTTCGACGCGCTTGTCGCGTGGAAGGTCTACCCCGGCAATCCGTGCCACACTTTTTGTCTCCCTAGTTTTCCTGTTTGGCTACAATGTTCAATTAGGCGGCAACTATTTGCAGTGCCCAATTTTCCGATTTTCTAACCCTGGCGTTGTTTGTGTTTTGGGTTAGTGCATATCACCATCACTCTGCCACGACGGCGGATGACGCGACATTTCTCGCAAATTTTTTTGACAGATGCTCGAACTTTCATCTTTCTTCCTGCCTGGAGAACCCCGCTATACCGGAGAGCAGGCAAGCCGGCGCTGCCCGTACAGCGGTGGGAGGAGAGGCTGGGCAAGGTGTAGGCCTCTCCTCGATTAAATT
>DMYK01000256.1:8470-9359 GCA_003483675.1 Microcoleaceae cyanobacterium UBA11344 | reverse complement strand
TTTTACCAAATTCTCTCTAATTAAACTTATAATTAGTTTTGAGAAAGTTTTATCTAAGCCTATTTTTTACGAAGGCGATAAGTGATCCTGCCCTTGGTCAAGTCGTAGGGGGTTAATTCGACTTTGACGCGATCGCCAGGCAGAATTTTGATGTAGTTGCGACGAATCTTGCCGGAAATGTGAGCGAGCACGTTAAACCCATTATCTAGGTCAACGCGAAACATCGCATTGGGCAGGGATTCCGTCACTGTCCCTTCCATTTCAATTAAATCTTGCTTAGACAATTTGGTATTTACCTCAACTCTACATTTGATTAACTAGGAGTGTCCGGGCTGCCTTGTCGAACCCAAAGCTGCAAAACGGACGAGTCAAAAATCTCACTGTAGATTAACCCTCAGACAACTCTTTAGCACAAAAAGCTCCTAGTTAACACATCTTAGCAAAAGTTGTTGGGGGGGGTAACAGGAGCGATTGAGAAGGTTCAAGAGTCTGCTTTATAAAACCTATCTAAACTTATCCAAAGTGATCTTGAGATAATTAGTGTTTACTGACAACGCTGTTGGGTAGTCGGCTATCCCAAGATCAGTAGGCTATCCCCCGATCGCCAAGGGTTCCCAGTTTAAAATATTAATACTGGCGTTTAAATCGCGGTCTATTGACATACAACCAGCGAGACAGTCCTATTGTCTGAGACTCAGTGGCAGATCTGGTCTCCCGAAAGAGCCTGTTGAAGTTCTGCCGTAACTTCTGCCATCGATCGATCGCCATCAACCGCAACCAACTGTTGGCGGTCTCTGTAAAACTCAATCAAAGGTTCAGTTTGCTCGCGATAAACTTGCAAGCGGTGGCGAATCGTCTGCTCATTGTCATCTTGGCGGCCCCGCGACAA
>DMYK01000256.1:2828-8307 GCA_003483675.1 Microcoleaceae cyanobacterium UBA11344 | reverse complement strand
ATCCATCAATAACTGGTCAGGAACCAAATCACCAGCATCCATGTAAGATTGTGCCTTTTGGCCCAAGGCAGTTTTGGCAACTACGGAGGCGCGCAGGATGTCGCCTGTAGAAATGTGGGGTATGTTCCAGAGAGAGGCTAAGAGCTGAGCCTGAGTTCCCTTGCCCGCCCCTGGAGGCCCCATAAAAATCAATTGCATTGCGATTACTTCACCATTCCTTCATATCGTTGGGAGATGACGTAAGTTTGAATTTGCTTAGCAGTTTCGATCGCCACACCTACTAGAATCAGTAGGGAAGTTGCACCAAAGCCTCTAAAAGTTTGCACTCCGATCGCACTTTCCACAGCCGTCGGCACAATCGCCACCAGACCGAGAAATACCGCTCCCAAGAAAGTCAAACGGTTCAAAACCTTCTCCACATAATCGCTTGTTTTCTGACCAGGACGAATCCCAGGAATACTGGCACCCATTTTCTTCAAGTTTTGAGACATATCTACGGGGTTGACAATCAACGAAGCGTAGAAATAGCTAAAGAACAGAATCAAAGTGAGATAAAATAGCGCGTAAGCCCAAGGTGCCGAGCCGTTCGGACTCAAAACATTAGCCACTTGAACCAAAAACGGGTTATTGAGAGATTGAGCGAGGAAAGAGGGTACTATCAGCACCGAAGATGCAAAAATAATCGGCATCACCCCGCCTTGATTCAACCGCAGCGGTAGGTAGCTGCGACTCTCCCGATAAACTTTGCGGCCGACTTGGCGGCGGGCCGAAATAATCGGAATCCGGCGAGTACCTTCCTGAACAAAAACAATCCCAACAATCGTCACCAAAAAGACCAGCAGCAGAACAATTACGCGGCCGACAATTGCGTTATCGCCACTTTGTGCCAATTCAAAAGTTTGTCCCAAAGAACGTGGCAAAACGGACACAATGTTGATGAAGATCAGCAGCGAAGCTCCATTACCGATACCTCGCTCCGTGACCACTTCCGATATCCACATCACAAACATTGACCCAGCCGTCAGAGCCAAAGCAGTTTGTGCGATGAATAAAGGTCCTGGAATTTGAGCAAAAGGGCTGACCCAAATAGCAATGCCAACACTTTGCAGAATTGCCCAGCCCAAAGAAACGTAGCGAGTAATTTGAGAAATCTTGCGCCGCCCCGCTTCCCCTTCATTTTTCTGCAAGTCTTCTAAACTGGGGAGAGCCGCAGTTAGAAGCTGCACAATAATTGAAGCATTGATGTAGGGCAAAATCCCCAGAGCAAAAATCCCCAAAGCTGACAGCCCGCCGCCTGAAAATAGATCCAAAAAGCCAATTAAAGGGCTATTTTGAACATTTTGGGAAAAGGCGAGGCGATCGATGCCGGGGACTGGTAAGTGGACGCCCAAGCGCACTAAAATCAATAAGCCGATGGTAACGAGGATGCGGCCCCGCAAACCCGCAGCTTGGGCCATCTGCATGAACGTCTCTTGTGCAGTTGGCGCTTTTTCTCTACTAACGTCCATAGTTACGATTTGGGATTTTAGATTTTTGTTTTTGGACTAAATCATTTTCTGATAGCAAGCTTGAGGATTTGAGATTTGGACTGATTCTCAAACCTCAAATCTTTAGGCAACTAATTCGCAACTTCCGCCAGCGGCTTCAATTTTGGTGCGAGCACCTGCGGTAAAAGCGGAGGCGCGCACTTGCAGAGGCACATTTAGTTCGCCATCTCCTAAGATTTTCAGCGGGCCGTCGTCAGTAGTGACGATTTTTGCTTGAATCAAAGAGGTGAGAGTGACTTCTGTGTTTGCTGGCAGGGATGCTAATTTACTGACATTAATCGTAGTGTACTCTTTGCGGTTGACTAAAGGGAAGCTTTTCAGCTTGGGGAGGCGGCGGTAAAGAGGATTTTGACCTCCTTCAAAACCGGGTCTAGTGCCGCTACCGGCTCTAGATTTTTGACCGCGCATCCCTTTACCAGAGCTCGCGCCTTGACCGGCCGCAATACCTCTGCCCAAGCGGCGGGGGCGTTTTGTGGAGCCCGCTTTTGGTCGGGCGTCTTGCAATCTCATAGTGTTGGTAATTGGTAATTGGCAACTGGTAATTGGTAATTGGTGAACAGGTTCGTAGTAGTTTTGAGTTTTGAGTTTTGAGTTAAAAAATTCTTTATTCAAAACTCAATACTGAATACTCAAAACTTACACTGTCCCGTTCTAAGGCCCTTAACCGTAGAGGTTTTCTACTGGAATTCCGCGCTCTTGAGCAACTTCGGATAAGGTGCGAAGAGTGGAGAGGGCGTTGACTGCTGCTCTAGCGTTGTTTAAAGGATTGCCTGAACCTAGCTGTTTGGCTAAGATGTTGCGGACTCCTGCTAGTTCGAGAACAGTTCGCACTGCTCCCCCTGCAATTACGCCTGTTCCGGGAGATGCCGGCCGCATCATGACTTTGGCTCCGCCGCCAGCACCGTTGATGGGGTGAGGGATGGAGTTAGCTTTGGTGAGGGGCACTTCAATCAGGTGCTTTTTGCCGTCAGCGACGCCTTTTTTAACGGCACCGATGACGTCGCTAGCTTTGCCTACTCCAACTCCAACTTGACCGCGTTCGTTGCCGATAATGACTATGGCGCGGAAGCTGAGTTTTTTACCGCCTTTGACTACTTTGGTAACGCGGCGAATCTGAACGACTCGTTCTTGCCATTCGGATTCTTTTTCGCGGGTTTTGTTGCTACTTTTTTTCTTGTTGCGCTGTTCTTTTTGTTCTGCCATAGTTTTGTCCTTTGGGGAATTGAAGATTAGTAACTCGCAGCCAGCACTCGGTAATTAACAATTAGGAATTAAGAGTTTTGTTGTAGATTCTTTTTTCCTTCTTCCTGATATCCGTTACATCCGTTACATAATCCGTTGCCGAACTTCCTTCTTCCTAAAAGTCTAACCCGGCTTCGCGAGCTGCTTCTGCGAGGGCTTTGACTCTACCATGATAGAGGTTGCCTCCGCGATCGAAGACGACTTTGGCTATGCCAGCGCTGGAACAGCGTTTGGCTATCAACTGACCTACTTGCACACTGGCTTCGCAGTTGGCTCCCGAACTGAGAGCTGACTTTAATTCCGGGTCTAGGGTTGACGCGGCGGCTAAAGTGTGCTGGGTGGAGTCGTCGATTACTTGGGCGTAAATGTGCTGTTGCGATCGAAATACCGCTAACCTGGGACGTTCGGAAGTGCCGAACACCTTGCGCCGCACGCGGCGGTGTCTGCGGTGGACTGATTCTTTGCGAGTAAGCTTCATGTCTACTTCTTACCTGTTTTGCCTGTTTTACCAGCTTTGCGCCGGACAACTTCGCCGCTGTAGCGAATGCCTTTGCCCTTGTAGACTTCAGGCGGACGCACCGCGCGGATGCGGGCTGCTGTATTGCCGACGAGTTCTTTGTCAATGCCGGAGACAATGACGTTGGTGTTGCCTTCTACAGCCACTGTGATGCCTTCTGGAGGGGGCATTTCAACGGGCTTGCTGTAACCGACGTTTAAAATCAGGTTCCGTCCTTGAACCTGAGCCCGATAACCTGTACCGATAATTTCCAGGCGGCGCTGAAAACCTTGGGATACACCTTCGACCATGTTGGCGACTAGGGTGCGACACAAGCCGTGCAGTTGGCGGGCGACGCGAGATTCGTCTCGGCGCGTGACGAGTAAAGTCTCGCCTTCGAGTCCCATCAGGATTTCTGCTGGTATGACTCGGGAAAGTTGACCTTTAGGGCCTTTGACGGCTACTTTTTGACCGTCTAGGGTGATGGTGACTTTCGTGGGAATGCTAATCGGACGCTTGCCAATTCGCGACATAGTTTTTAAATTTTGGTCAGTTGGTAATTGGTAATTGGTAATTGGTAATTGGTAATTGGTAATTGGTTTTGCAAAATTCAGCAGTCAGAAGAATTGAGACAATTATGAATTTACAGTTTTAAATTCTTCAGGTCGATTACCGATTACCGATTACGGACTACCAAACATAACAAAGCACTTCACCGCCCAAACCTAGGCGTCGAGCTTCTCGATCGGTCATAATGCCGCTTGAGGTGGAGATAATGGCAATGCCAATTCCGCCTAAAACTCTGGGCAATTCTTTACGGTTCGAGTAAACGCGCAGTCCTGGTTTGCTGACTCGCTTAAGTGCCGTGATAATGGGCTTGCGAGTTTTGCCTTTGTACTTAAGAGAAAGCACTAAATGTCGCTTGATCCCTTCTGGTTCTGCTTCTTCAAATTCGCTGATAAAGCCTTCTGTTTTGAGGACTTGGGCGATGCTACGGGTCATTTTTGTAGCTGGAATTTGTGTTGTTTGGTGGCGCGCCATGCATGAATTGCGAATGCGCGTCAACATATCTGCTATGGTATCGTTAGCTGCCATGTACTTGCTTACTTACTTTACTGCTTAGTTGTCCCGGAAGGGCATTCCCATTTCTTTGAGCAAGGCGCGTCCTTCTTCGTCGGTGTTTGCTGTGGTGATAATTGAAATGTCCATGCCTCGAATTTGATCGATGCTGTCATATTCTATTTCGGGAAAGATTAGTTGTTCTCTCACGCCCAAGCTGTAGTTGCCACGTCCGTCGAAGCTTTTGGGACTGATGCCGCGAAAGTCTCTGATCCGGGGAAGTGCGAGGTTGATCAGTCGATCGAGAAAATCATACATCCGATCGGCTCGTAGGGTCACCATGACACCAACGGGTACTCCTTTGCGGATTTTGAAGCCTGCGATCGCCTTTTTCGCCCGCGTCACCACTGGTTTTTGACCTGTGATGATACCGATTTCGTTGATAGATGAATCTAGGGCCTTAGCATTTTGAGATGCTTCTCCCAAACCACGGTTGACGGTGACTTTGACGAGTTTGGGTACCTGATGGATATTAGTATATTTAAACTGATCCATCAGTTTCGGTACAATCTTTTCTAGGTAAAGAACTTTGAGTTTGTCTGGCATTGTTTTTGGGTTTCTTTAACTGTCCCTGGGCTTGGTCAGGGAATTGTTAGTTGTCACTTGTTAGTTGTTAGTTGTTATTTGTTATTTGTTGACAATAACCAATAACCAATAACCAATAACTCCTGACTAATTATCGAGGATTTCTCCGGTTTTTTTGAGCTGTCGCTGTTTGCGACCATCTTCCTTGCTAATTATGTAGCAAACACGACTAGCTACTTTCTTTTCTTCGGAGTAGTGCATGACATTTGAGCTGTGAATAGGAGCCTCAAATGTGAGGATTTTTCCCGATTCTCCTTCTTGCTGGGGCTTAACGTGTTTGGTTCTGACGTTGACACCTTTAACAGTTACTTTGCTGACTTTAGGATATGTCTTTAAGATTTCTCCGACTTTACCTTTCTCTTTGCCAGTAATTATTTGAACGGTGTCGCCAGCTTTGACGTGCATTCTATGGCGCTGCGGTTCGCTAGTTGGTTTACCCTTTTTTCCGTACATTTTAAAGTACCTCCGGGGCTAAGGAAACGATTTTAGT
>DMYK01000256.1:769-2743 GCA_003483675.1 Microcoleaceae cyanobacterium UBA11344 | reverse complement strand
CTTTGCGGGTTCTGACAATGACTGCCCGGACGACATCTGATTTTTTGACTGCCATGTTGGGGATGGCATCTTTGACGACGGCAATGATCACATCGCCGACTCCGCCGTAGTGGCGGTTGCCGCCTCCCAAGACGCGGATGCACATTATTTTGCGTGCTCCGCTATTGTCGGCGACATTGAGGTATGTCTGGGGTTGAATCATGGTGGATTGTTGACTGTTAACTGTTGACTGTTAACTGTTGACTGTTAACTGTTGACTCTTGACTGTTGACTGCTAATTGATGGTTAATCTGGGAGCGATCGCGATGTGAGCGCGATTAGCCAATTAACTGTTAGCCGTTTTTTGTCCCGAAAACTTCAGCAACCATCCAGTGTTTAGTTTTGCTCAAGGGGCGGGTTTCAGTGATGCGGACACGATCGCCGGATTTGCACTGATTTTCTTCGTCGTGAGCTTTGTACCGTTTGGTGCGGACTACGATTTTGCCGTATTTGGTGTGGGAGGAGCGGTTTTCTACTGCTACCACGACGGTTTTGTCCATTTTGTCGCTGACTACTACGCCAACTCGTTCTTTAACTGCCATAGCTACCTATTTTTGTTGTGCAACTGATTATTGTGCGGGTGTGGCTACTTCTAACTCATCGCTGACTGCTGCGGTTGGGGCCGCCGTTGGGCTTCGACGGAGTTTATCCTGAGCGTAGTCGAAGGGCTCAGCCACCGTTTTCAGCCACCCGTCGCAGATGCTGCTTGTTCCGATTTGGCTGTGGCTAATTCTTGTGCCAAAGCCAAATCAGCAAGGATTTGCCGTTCCCGTTCAACAGTCATCAATTGAGCTAGTCGGTGTCTGGCGTGCTTGAACAAGTGGGGCTTTTCCATGCGGCCAGTAGCTTGCTGGAGCCGCAAGTTCATTAGTTGGCGCTTGACGGCTAAAATTTGCTCTGCTACTTCAGCATCGCTTAAATCTCTAGCTTCTTTAATCTTGGGCAAAGACATAATTGTGTCCTTATGATTGGTCTTGTTCGCGGGAGATGAACTTGGTTTTAATTGGCAATTTAAAGGAGGCCAAACGCATTGCTTCGCGAGCGGTTTCTTCGGTAACGCCGCCAATTTCAAACATTACCCGGCCCGGTTTGACGACAGCCACCCAAAACTCAGGTGAGCCTTTACCGGAACCCATCCGGGTTTCTGCTGCGCGCTGGGTGACAGGTTTGTCGGGAAAAATCCGAATCCAGATTTTGCCGCCCCGGCGGATATAGCGGGTCATGGCGCGCCGTCCGGCTTCTATTTGGCGAGAAGTAATCCAGGCGGGTTCGATGGCTTGGAGGGCGAAGTCACCAAAGCTAACTGTGTTGCCGCGGGTGGCAATACCGCTCATTCGCCCGCGCTGTTGTTTGCGAAATTTGGTTCTTTTAGGGCTTAACATGACTGGGGAAGTTGGTAATTGGTAATTGGTAATTGGTAATTGGTAATTGGTAATTGGTAATTGGTTTTGAACCCTTCGACACTTCGACTACGCGAGCGTGCGACGCTTCGCTCAGGGCATCGCAATTGACAATTAACAGCTAACAACTAACAATTAACTGTTAGCCTTCGTTCGATCGATCTTCAAATTGCTGGCGGCGGCGCTTTTGTTTGGTGCGAGGCATTGCTGCATTTGGTGCAGCCTCCTGTTCCTGTCCGGGAATGATTTCGCCTTTGAAAACCCAAACTTTGATACCGAGGATGCCGTAGATGGTTTGAGCGGTGCAGTAGGAGTAGTCAATGTCTGCCCGCAATGTATGCAAGGGGACTCTGCCTTCGCGTGTCCATTCGGTACGGGCGATTTCAGCACCGTTGAGGCGACCGCTGACTTGAATTTTGATGCCTTGGACGCCTACTTTTTGGGCGCGGGTGATTGCTTGGCGGACTACTCGGCGGAAGGATACGCGCCGTTCTAGTTGCTGAGCGATGTATTCCGCGATCAGGGTGGCATCGGC
>DMYK01000256.1:0-734 GCA_003483675.1 Microcoleaceae cyanobacterium UBA11344 | reverse complement strand
TGCAAGCCAACTCGCAAGGTTTCGATGCCTGCTCCGCCGCGGCCTACGACAACGCCCGGTCTAGCGGTTAACACTTCTAGGTCGATTTGATCGGCTTTCCGCTCAATTTTGACCGAGGAGATGCCTGCATTGCTGAGGGTTTTGCGGACGTACTTGCGAATTTTATAGTCTTCTTGCAAGAGTTCGGGATAGTTTCTCGCGTCGGCAAACCAGCGGGAGCGGTGCTCTTGGGTGATGCCGAGGCGAAAACCAATTGGATGTATTTTTTGTCCCATAAAAGTTGCTCTTTGGTAGTTGGTAGTTGGTAATAGGTAATTGGATTTACCTGTGTAATCAACTGTTAGCAGTTTGTTACCTATTACCTGTGCTCTTGTTTACTTTTCGGCGATCGGAGCTACTACCACAGTGATGTGACAGGTGGGCTTGCGAATTTGATAGGCGCGACCCTGAGCGCGGGGTCTAAAGCGTTTGAGGACTGGGCCTTGGTCTGCGTAAGCTTGAGACACTACTAGCTTGGATTTGTCCAATCCTGCGTTGTGTTCGGCGTTGGCTACTGCGGAGCGCAAAACTTTGACGATCGGCTCGCAGGCGCGGTAGGGCATGAATTCGAGTAAAATCAGCGCTTCTTGATAGCTTTTGCCGCGAATTTGGTCGAGAACTCGGCGCACTTTGAAGGGGGATGTCCGTATGTAACGGGCGATCGCCTTAATTTCGGATGTGGTATCTATAGCCAT
>DMYK01000207.1:2645-6546 GCA_003483675.1 Microcoleaceae cyanobacterium UBA11344 | reverse complement strand
CGCTTTATTCTCGCTCCCCCTAAATCCCCCTTAATAAGGGTGACTTTGAATATTCTTGTCCCCCCCTTATTAAGGGGGGTTAGGGGGGATCTCCGGGTTTCAAAACACACCCTAGGCGCTAAATCTAAACAGATTGAGTTACATGATGGCGGCTAGTCAATTTATCCAATTGATTCACCAACAAACTCAGGAACAATCCCACATCGGTAACAACACCAGTAGATTCGATCGATCCTCGATCGCTCAATTTAGTCACCACCGCCGGATTAATGTCCACACAGACCATCTTCACACCCGCCGGTGTCATATTTCCCACACCAATTGAATGCAGCATAGACGACAGCATTAACACCATATCCGCACCACGTAACAGCTCACTATACTCTTCTTGAGCCTTAACCATATCTACTTGCGTGTCAGGAAGTGGGCCGTCATCGCGAATCGAACCAGCCAGGGAAAATGGTATATTGTTCTTCACGCACTCGTACATCACACCATTAGTAACCAGCCCAGCTTCAACAGCTTTTGCAATACTGCCATAACGCCGCACAGTGTTGATTATTTTCAAGTGATGTCGGTGTCCGCCGCGCACAGCAACACCGCGTTTCATGTCAACCCCTAAAGAGGTTCCCATGTTCGATTGTTCCATGTCATGAACGGCGATCGCATTTCCGCCCAACAACGCTTGCACGTAACCTTCCCGAATCAAATGCGCTAAATGTTCGCCGCCGCCAGTATGGATTACAACTGGCCCTGCGGTAACTACAACTTTACCACCCCGATCGCGAATTTGGCGCAATTCCCACGCCACTTGTTCCACTACCAATTCGACGCGGCGCTCGCTAGAAACGCTCCCAGACATAAAGCTAAATTCCTGAGAATTGCGTTGTTCCCGCGATTCTGTTTTGCGAATGGTGCGGATGCCGACAACATCGACAACGACTTTTTCTCCTACTTTTAAATCCCGCAGTAATTTGCAGGTTGCGACTGGGCCTTCGGCAGTTTCTGTAATAGCTACTGCGCCGTCCATTCGCTGATTTTGCGCTTTCACCCACTGGTTATTTACCCGCACTTCCGTGGGATAAATCGTACTAACATAAAAGTCGTCCGGGCCAACGCCATCTTGCACTACAGGTTCTAAAATAGCGTCGCAAAGCTCTTGTGGCGGGGACACTGCACCGAGGTCAATCAGCAGTGCCATAATGTCTTCCATCACATCGTGGGAAGGAGCCGAAACTTTAACTTCGGCAGTGGAGGTGCTTTGCCGCTGCTCTCCTAAACTGAAATTGAGCACTTGGAAACTGCCGCCGTTTTCGACAATTAAGTCTAAAGCGCGACTAATTAAACCAGCATCCAGCAGGTGGCCTTCCATGCGAATTGTGCGGCTTTCTACCATCACGTTTGCCGCTCGATCTTCTGGCACTGGTTCTGTTACCCGCAGTGTCAAGCACTTAGCAGCACCGCCTGCTTTGAGAAATTCACTCAAGGGCGTTTCAATGACTTTAAAACCAGCATTAGTGATGCGCGTTTTTAAGCTGTCGCTGACTTTATTCATTACCACAATTTTGTCAATATTGACGGCATTGCAGGCAAAGTTGGCGGCATCTGCTTCTTCAATGGTAATGCGTTTTTCTGGTGGTACCCGCATTTCAATTAAGCGGTTTGAGTAGGAATCAAATGCGGCTGGGTAGTAAAGCAAATAGCCGCCTGTGAGTGGACAAAAACAGGTGTCTAGGTGATAGAAACGTTCGTCTACTAAACGCAGGGAAAGCACTTCGATCTTCAGCCATTTTGCTAGCAATGGGTGAGAATCGAGTTCGGAACGGAAGCCGTATCCGGCCCACAACCAGCGGCCTTCGCGATCGAGCAAAGCATCGCCAGCACCCTCAAATGGCAAGTCTTTCGGTAGTTCGTGAACGGTGAAACCTTTACCATCAAACCATTCTTTGAAATAGGGTTCTTCGCCTTGGCGTTCTTTGTGATAGAAACGGCTGAGGACGAAGGTATTGCCTAAAAGTAGACCGGCGTTGGCGGTGAAAACCATATCAGGCCAGCCTTTTTGGGGCGGTACGAGGTCTACTATGGCGTTTTCTTTGAGGACGTGGTAGAGTTTTTCCCACTGTTGGACGGCGCGATCGCGCGATGATTTGTGGACATTTCCCTCCATCCACGGATTAATCACGTAGTCCACATCGTAGTGGTCGGGAGCGCACATCAGAAAGCGAATTGAGTCAGTCATAATTTAGTTAAAATGTGGTAGATGCTACAGACGTAAGTTGACAGAGTTTGCTTGAGAAAAACTGCAATGTTGGCTCGTCACAGAAAGAGTGCAACATCTGACAGCGAACAAAGTAACTTTTAATTATATCACATAAAAGCCTATTTGGAGTAAATATTCAGGGCGGGAGAAGTAATGAAACCTTGACAAAGCGATCGGCCGGGCACCTACAGCAGTCGGGTATATGATTGAAGTAATACAGACGATAGCGATCGAACTTCTTAATCTAAGGTTAACATCTCTCATCGCATCCATCCTAATTTCCAACTCTGAAATTTTGCGAAATTGGCAATTCGATCGCAAACTCGGTTCCCTGGCCAAGTTCCGAATGACACCTCAACTCACCACCGTGACTCTCTTTGACAATTTGGTAGCTAATCGACAATCCCAAACCAGTACCACTACCAACCGGTTTCGTAGTAAAAAATGGGTCAAATATTTTCGACTGAACTTCCCTACTAATTCCAGGCCCGTTGTCAGCAATACGCACAGATACTTGATTTTCGCCACTGACTTCTGTCGTAATGCGAATCTGAATAGCTTTACCGCTGTTGGCTGCCGAATCTTCCAAAGCATCGATCGCATTTGACAGTAAATTCATAAAAACCTGATTGAGTTGAGCCGGATAGCACTGAATCTTTGGCAGTTTTCCGTACTCTTTAATAATTGAAATTTCCCCATGTTTTGGCTGTTCCTTCAATCGGTGCTGCAAAATCACTAAAGTGCTTTCTATCCCTTGATGAATGTCTACTAATTTTAGAGCTTTTTCATCTAATCTCGAAAAGTTTCGCAAAGACAATACGATCTGCTTAATTCTGTTAGCACCTTCTTCCATTGAAGCCAATATTTTCGGAAAATCCTCAGCTATAAAATCCGCATCGCTTTCTGCCAATTTGTCAGCAATTTCTGGGAAGGGTTCGGGATAGTATTGCTGGTATAATTGTAGGATTTCTACTAAGTCGTGAGCGTATCGTGCGGCGGGATTAATATTACCGTAAATGAAGCTGATCGGGTTATTAATTTCGTGGGCAACTCCCGCTACCATTTGCCCGATAGTTGACATTTTTTCCGATTGAATGAGTTGCGATTGGGCGCTTTTCAATTGTGACAGAGTTTGGTTTAGCTGTGAGGCTTTTTCTCGCGATCGCTGTTCGCTAAGAAGCAAAGCTGCTTCTACTTGTTTGCGTTCAGTAATATCCATTACTGTTCCCAAGAGTTGAATAACTTCCCCGGTTTCATTAAAAACAGCTTCTCCCCTAGCTTCTATGTATCGGATTTGACCGCCCGGATGCAAAATCCGCAACTCCTCTTTGTAGGGTTTCCCTTCTGAGATAGCAAGGTTTACAGTTTGGTTTAAAAACTCTCTGTCGTCGGGATGATACATCTCCAAAAGATCGGGATATGTCGGTTCAGGTTGGGCGGGATCGAGACTAAAAATGCGGAAAACTTCTTCTGACCAGGTAAAATTCTGGTCTAGTATATCAAATTTCCAACTGNNCGGGCAAGTTTTTGGGCTGCTGCTAGACTCGATTCGCTCTTTTGGAGTTGAATTCGCTGCTGTTTTTCTTGTTCGAGAAGATTGGCTTGAGCGATCGCGATTCCCAGTTGTGCCGCCGCTGCTTC
>DMYK01000207.1:0-2611 GCA_003483675.1 Microcoleaceae cyanobacterium UBA11344 | reverse complement strand
CTCCGTTCGCTTTTCCCTGGTAGGAAGTGCGAATTGCTATCATCGACTTTAAACCTATTTGATCGACCAAATCTCTAGCATTTGCTAGCAGCGGTTCGGTCAAAACATCGTCAGAAACCACAGCTTTTTCTTGTGATAATACCAACTCAGCATGAGGATTGCCAGGGACTGGGATTTCTAAATTTAGAAGCGATTCTGATTCTGCCGATCTTTTGTATTGGGCAACACAACGAATGCGGGGTATTGGGTGTTCTGTATAAGTGTGAATCAAGCAGCAATCGGCATTAAAAACTAAACCTATTTGGGTAGCAGCTCTCTGAAAGACTTGTTCCTGGTTTAAGTTATAGCGAATTTCCAGAGTAATTTTTTCGAGCAGAAATCTTTGCTTTACTTGCCGTTCTAAAACAACTAAAGCTCTCTTAAGTTCGAGTTCTGCGTGTTTGCGATCGCTAATTTCAGTAGCAGTTCCCAGAATTTTCCAAGGTTGGCCCTCCGCTGTTCTGGCAAACATGGTCTCCCGGCTAAAAAACCACCGATATGTACCATTTTTGTGCTGTATCCGGTATTCAAAATCAAATATTTCGCCATCTTTTGCTGTCTCAAGTTTTTGCCTCTGTGCTGAGAATGCAGGCAAATCTTCAGGGTGTATTAACTTAGGAATAAATGCGACTGCCATCTGCTGTATTTCTTCAAATGTGTAACCAACATCGCTATAAAATTCGCGGTTGAGATAGAGACTTCGCTCTTCTATCAAATCATAAACGTACAAAATATTAGGATTTGCTGTAATTACTGCCGACAGCCATTGCTGGCTTTC
The DNA here is from genome assembly GCA_003483675.1 of Microcoleaceae cyanobacterium UBA11344. GTDB lineage: Bacteria > Cyanobacteriota > Cyanobacteriia > Cyanobacteriales > Microcoleaceae > Microcoleus. Next base: position 1,794 of record DMYK01000207.1, on the reverse strand, counting down.
TCGCAGTTGTAATTCTATCTGCTTGCGTTCTGCGATTTCTGCTTGGAGTCGCGCATTTTGTGCTATAACTTGCTGAGAAAGCCGACGAGTCAGCAGTTGATTTTCAACGCGAACCAAAAGTTCTTCTGCTTGAAACGGTTTCGTAATGTAGTCTACCCCGCCCACCCCAAAAGCTTTCACTTTATCGAACACTTCATCTAAAGCACTGAGAAAAATCACTGGAATATCTTTCGTTTGAGAACAAGCCTTTAGCTGTTCGCAGACTTGATAACCATTCATGTGAGGCATCATGATGTCCAGCAAAATCAAATCCGGCGGATTTAAACGGGCAGACTGGAGAGCGAGTTCGCCCTCTAATGTCGGCCACACTTTATATCCCCGCATCGACAAAATCATGGATAAAAGGCGCAAGCTATCCGCGTGATCGTCAACTATTAAAATCTTTTGCTTGTCGGCAGAATTGGGTTCTGCACTTCGTTGTAAGTCGCTTTCAATGTTGTTAAAATTATTCACTTTTTACTCCGTAAATATATTGTTTGTGCGTTTTTTTCAGGACTAAGGTTTTGATGTGGGTTGAGATACTTATGCAGGTGAGTAAGATGAGCAGTGCCCACCATAAAATATTAAGTTGATGGTATCAGTTCTGTGATTGTGAAATTCATTTTATTTTTCCTAAATTGCGATCTTCTCTTGGCGGCTGCTACCTTTGGGTACCTCAAAGCCCAGAGAATAGTTAGCTTAACTAACCAGCGATCGTTTTGGCGGACCCAAAACCGCAATATGGTTTAAACCCACATCTTATACTATTCTCAATCACAGACAAGATGCCTGTTCCACAATAGTTAATTGATGAATCCGCTGCTTACGGTTTATTGTTGGTGCTTATTTGTCTGGCTGAGCTTTCAACTCATCGTAAGCCGCATACACCGCTTTCACATTATACCAATTCAGAAAAATCCGAGCAATTTCTAAAGCTAGCTGCGGCTGACCTCGATCGATCAACCACTGTAAAAAAGGTGTCATTGTCCGCTCATTCAGCATTCCGCCAAAAGATAAAACTCCCCAAAGTATCTGGTGCAACCAAGTCATTTGAATCATCAGCCGCACTTCCCAACTAGGATGTTTTTGATAAAACAAAACCCCCATTCTGCCGCGCTGAATTTCTCGATCGATCATGGCTGGAATTTGCTTTAAATTAAAAGGTGGATGCCAGTGATAGCCAACAGCAGCCGGACATTTAATTAGTGTTAAACCTAATTTTTTTAATCTAACTCCCAACTCTAAATCTTCCCATCCATAAAGTTGAAAGCGAGTGTCGAATAATCCAGCTTCAATCAACCAGTGACGGGCGATCGCCACATTTCCCGTAGCAAAATAAGCCGCCGAAAAATCCGTTATTTTGTAAGGTTCCGAGGTAGGATTGTCAAAATTGCAAGTATTAATAACGCTGCCGTAAGTGAAAACACGGTCATTCTCCTTGTGTTTTTGTAACAAAGCATCTGCGTGTGCTTGCAAAAAATGCTCCGTAACAACTAAATCGCTGTCAATAAAAATAATCGTATCGCCCTTGGCCTGTTCGACACCCAGATTCCGGGCCGCGGCGGGGCCTTGGTGAGATTGACAGATCGATCGCACATGAGGAAGCTCAACCGCATTTGCAGCCAACCACTCCAGCGTGCCATCTGTGGAGCCGTCGTCTACTACAATGACCTCATACTCTCTGACAATGTTACCAAACTGCTGGTTTTCCAGAGCCAGTAGACATTTTGCTAAAATCGGTTTACGATTGTACGT
>DMYK01000072.1:3134-6907 GCA_003483675.1 Microcoleaceae cyanobacterium UBA11344 | reverse complement strand
CGCCGGACATTGGTTTCCGGGCAACAAAGGTAATCGCTGCACCGATTGTGGCGAATGTTTACCCAGGTGTCCCGAAAAGTTAGATATTCCGGCACTGCTGAAAGATACTCACCAGCGGCTGGGCGGCAAATCAGGGCGGCGGTTGTGGGATTGAAAAAAAACTGGTTTCTCCTAAAAATTCGATCGCGTTTACCACCAAATACTGCACAGAAACTTGGTTTTTGGCTTCCCAGGCTTAAGCCTGTCCTGATTATTATAGGGGCGGATTTGCGAGATTATTAGTTTCCCACATAAATGGTTGGTAAAACCTGCCCCTACGGGAAATATATAGCCTTTCTCAGTAACATGAGGTACGCTTCGGGCAAGCGGGCCGAAAAGCATAGGGCCGAAAAGCATACCTCACTTTCTTGAGAACCGCTATATATGAAATAAAATAATTATGAAATACGATATTTGCCCCTACAGGTGTTACTGGAAGAGTTGCACTTTTACAAAAAGTTTATTTCTGTGCCTAATTGCTGGTTCTACTTGGCTTCTTGCCTTGCCACAGCAATCTGTGGCTGCATTCCCCCAGCAGCCTCTGTGCCCCACGGGTGACGTTGCCAACTTCCCAGCACCTCCGCTTTCGCAAACTCAAAAGAGTGTTCCGAGTCTGTGGCGGGCTCAAAAAGAATTTGGTGGAAAATTACTCGATCGCTGGTTTGTCGATCCGAGCGATACTTGGGTAATTCTCATAGTCAACCGCCAACTTTGGAGTTTACTCGACTATATGGAACGGTATCAGTTTGTCAACCGCTTCGGTAATGTTGCTAACAAATATGGATACAATATGCGAGTGTGTAACCGTCAAGGCAATGCTTTGGCTGTTTACTCTTGCAATGCCTCTAGACTAAGCTGTCGCATCGATTTAGATTCTTTATCAAATCCGGGTATTCGACGAAGGCAAAAGCTATTTTAGTTCGCGTCCCGGCTCTGACTGGGAAGGCCTTTCACTCTTGATATGTCTCCATTAAAATGAGCCAGTAATTGGGAGGAAGCAGAGCCGAAGGATATTCATTACCAGGCTCCGCCTGGTAACGAGAAACAAGGGGATTTTACCCCTACTTTAACTCTTAACAAGTTGCCGCATTTCTTGCCAGTGCGATCGATATTGTGCAATCCCAGCATCCCCAAAAGGCAGCATAAACTCGCTCTGAGCAAGAATCTTGGCATCCGGGAACAATACAGGATTAGTCCGAACATCTGCCGGCAAATTCTCAGGTTTCATGCCGACAATTATCGGCGAACTAGCCTTACTCAGCAAAGACAATTGAGGAGCAATCGCAGGTTGCAAACAAAAATCAATCCATTTTTCTACTAAAGGCACTTGATTTCCAGACGCTGGTTCTACCCACAAATCAGTCCAAAGTGCCGTTCCAGAAACAGGAATTACCACGGCGATATCCTTCTGAGTTTGCAACAGCGGCAGCACATCACCAGAGGAACCGACGGCTAACCAAGTATCACCTAAAATCACAGGTTGTAGATAAGAGTCGGAACTATAAAGTTTAACTTGCTGATGTAATTTGGTGAGTTCTTCTTTGAGATTGGGAACTTTATCTAACTGCTGGGTATTGTAAGATTTTCCCAATTTTTTTAAAGTTAAACCAATAACTTCTCTAGCATTGTCTGGTAGAGAAATACGATCGCGCAATTCCTCACGCCACAGGTCGCTCCAATCTTTGGGAGTCCACCCCAAAGCCTTAAATTTGTCAGTTCGATAAGCAATTACTGTAGTTCCCCAGCGGTAAGGTACACCCCAAACTTTACCTTTAGCATCTAACAAACCCTCATCGTTTCGCGTTACCAATTTTCGCCATCTTTCGGGCAATTTTGACCAATTAGAAAACTTCGCTGCTTCGATTGGCTTAATCAATTTTTGTCGAATTGCCAAAGTTAGCCAGTAATCTCCCAGCATCACCAAGTCAGCTTGATTTTTTGTTTCGGGAAGCCGTTTCCACTCCTGCAAAAGGGCGAACAATTCTTGTAATTGCCATGACTGCGTTACCTGCAAAACCGGAGACGGCTTTGAATCCCGGCTAAACTTACTTACCAGTTGGCCCGGAACAGCATTTTTGAGCGATCGAATTTTTAGAGTTGGCTTCGAGTCGCACCCAGCCGCCAATTGACTTAAAGTTAGGGTAGCTGCCCCCAGTAGTAAAGACCTTCGTTTCACTTGATCTGATGTGCTTTTCTCAATATTGACCGATCGTACTAAACTTACCATTGATCCACCCACTTCTGCCTTTTTGCCCTCGCCTTCCCCTTCCATTTGACCTAGTTTGGCCTCCTGTCGAGCGATCGACCAAATCTGTGTTATATTTATTAATATGTATCGCAAATAACAGTGCAGTCATCTCCCGCTCCTTCGACTCGCCCATCAAATCGATGAGGTCGATCGCAAATCTAGCGGAAAAAGTAAACTACTACGCATATAAATGCGATCGAGCAGGGGCAAAGGGAGAATTGGAGCAGCGGAAACGCTCTGATGCTTCGTCCACATTTCGACTCCGCTCAATGCACCGCAAAATCAGTTAAATACTAAGAGAGAAATGCGCGACAACTTAATCGGTAAAAACGGATAAATTTATGGCTCTGAATGCTAAAAGCATCAGCGAGATCAGATTTTTCCGGGTGTCTCTTCGCCTTTCTCTTCCATTAATAAATCTACCGTCAGGATTCAGGACACAACATTAGCCTCAAAAATTAAATAATTTAGTGATAAATCGCAGTTGTGCAAACCGTTGCCTAAAATAAAAGATCTAAATTAGGACACAAAGGATGATTGTATGGAAGCACTCCGACAACAAGTTACAGCATTGACTCAACAAGTCGATGCCCTCTGCAAACTCATAGAAAACCTGAATGCAAAGCTATTGGAGTCAGCCAACGAGACTAAGCTAGCCCAGCAGCATAAAGACTGCTCCCGAAAGGAAGCAACTGACAAAACCTCCCCCTATCCAAGCTACAGAAATCTCGACGCGATGCTGGAACACAAAGACATACTCTTAGATGACGGCTACTTCGACAAGAATTATCAAAGCCTGGAAAAAGAGCTGACAGCAGATATTAAAATCCAGCGTCTCTCAGCTCAGTTAACAGCAGCTTACAATCGAATTGCCGCCTTGGAAGAACAGTTGCTCGCCAAAAGAATGCACTCGCAACAGGTAGGTGGCTCTAATTAAACATGGCTACCGGGGAGCGGGCATTAATTCTGGAAGAAATATAAGTTACGTTTATTTCTGCAACAGCGCGTCTGAAATTTGAATTTTTAATTTCTAATCTTTAATTTCACAGCGATCGGCTAAGGCTTCAACTGCTTGGAGGAGTTGAGTAGGACTCCAATTTGCAGCGATCCCGCTGGCGATCGCACAACTTCCGGCGCCCACCCCTTCCTTTACAAATCCGCGATCGTAAGCTTGCAATTGGGGGTAGCGAGACCCAGCAAAACTTAGCTGTGCCGCCAACAGAGGCACCGCGCCGACCTCACGAGCGAGTCCTACCGTGTCCCCTGTGGGGTCTTCGGCTACCCAGCGCGTAGTCCCCACCGTAACTTGTTCTGGATGCCATACAAGAGCATATTCGCGGGCGATCGCCTCCATCAAAGCGTACACTGCCAGCATCTGGGTGCCGCCAGCTAGCATCACGCCGCAAGTTCGACTCGCGGCGATCGCCATTCCCGCCGTTACTACCTGCATCGGATCGCCCACCGCAGCCACCAATTCGAGAGGAGA
>DMYK01000072.1:2010-3105 GCA_003483675.1 Microcoleaceae cyanobacterium UBA11344 | reverse complement strand
GCCAATTTTTGAGCATGATTGCACTGAGGATGAGAACTATTAACCTTCCCCGCCGCCGCGATCCCCAAACCCATTAATACCGCCAAAGCAGTAGTCGTTCCCCCAACTACGCACTCCCCTAAAATTAAATAGCTACCATTAGTTAAAGCCGCCAATTTATCTCCCCAAATTAATCCTTGTTTCAGCAAATGTTTGACTGTTTCGAGTTCTAAAGCATTCCCAGAAGTGAGACACTTGGCGGGAGTGCCACCCAAATCGATCGCAGGTACGGGAGGTGGGAGGGGCAAACCAGCATTAAATAGGTAACAAGGAATATCCAAAGCCTCGACTACAGCGCGAGAGATCAGTACCGGGGAAGCACCAGCTTGTAGAGGCGGTAAAGGATATTGGGGATGATTTTGGGGGCCATTATACAAAAATTCTGCATCGGCCAAACAAGTAAATTGGCGATCGTGCGGCGTTGCTCCTGCTGCTGAAATGCCCGGAATCAAGCCAGTATCTGTAAACCCTAAAATGCAGGCAAATATCGGTTTTCTTCCCCGATAGCGTTCCAGCCACCGCTGGCCCTGTTCGATTTGCGTATAAATACCAATCATAGTTAGTCAAATGGGTAATCGGTCATCGGTCATCGGTCATCGGTCATCGGCGATCGGTAATCGGTAATAAAAAACGATTTAGTTGTCTGGGAGACAAGGATAAAAAATTTTTTCCCCATTCCCCATTCCCCATTCCCCATTCCCAATTCCCAATTCCCAATTCCCCATGACCCATGACCAATTCCCAATCACAAATAACTTATAACTATTCTTCGTAATCAATCAAAACTTGTACCCAGTTTGGCGGGCGCGGAATCGGATTTCCCAAACGATCTAACAGCAGCAAAGCGACTAAATGCACCACAAATAAATAGATAATATTGTTGACCAAAATCATCGCGGCGGCGATCGCCCCAATGGCGCTCAAACTCGGCACACTCAGCCAGCCCAGCTTCACAAACACCCATTCCACCATCTCTGTAACTTGCGCGGTTACGTAAACCCAGAGATCTTGACCCACCAAAGCTGACAGCAGCCAAAACCGAAAAAAGAAGCCAAT
>DMYK01000072.1:0-1962 GCA_003483675.1 Microcoleaceae cyanobacterium UBA11344 | reverse complement strand
CAACTCCCATAATTCCAAAAGGCATTACATATAAAATGCTGCGCGTCGGGCCCATGAGTACCGACAGCAGCAAACCGGAAACTAAAGCTGACATCCAAGCAGCGCGGTTTCCCCAGCGCAGGTAGACAAGGGCGATCGGCACCGGGAAAAAAACCCGCAGCAAAGGGCCTAGTGGAAAGTAATAATTTACTAGCCAAATCAAGCTAGCGGTACTTGCCAAAAATGCCGTTTCTACGAGCCTCAAAGAGTCTGACTCCGTAGCGTTTGTGGGGGAATTTGGATTTGTGCGATCGGCTGAAATAGCTGAAATAGCGGGGGCTTCCCCCTGAGTATTTGTACTGGGTGAACTGCTCGAATTAGACGGGGAATCTGCTGACAAGAAATCACTCATCCGATTTTAGATTTTAGCTCTGAGATTTGAGATTGGCAAACTGCTGGCTGTTAGCGGTAATTTATCTGTTTTTTTGACATTAACCGCTAACATTCGCAGCAGCCCGATCGATGAAACACTATTCTTTTTCCTGCTTAACTTCCTGAATGACAAAAACCGAGCAAGATGCGTGGTGAACAACGTAATTGCTAACGCTGCCGAGAAAAGCTTCTGCCAGCCCTGTGCGGCCGCGCCTCCCCAATATGATTAAATCAGCGCCCCAATTTTGGGAATATTCACAGATACAATGCCCCGGATCGCCGTCGATTTTAGAATCAAATTCTACCTGTAATCCCTGCTTTGCTGCTTCGTCGCAGTAATTTTGCAGCAAACTCTCAGCCTGTTTTATATCCCTTTCCAGCCGCAAACTTTGAGCTTGATAAGCTTGATCCATTAACTGCACATTCATGCCCAAATCTACCGGAATTGGCACTGCCGACTCGCCCAGGGAGTGGATAGTAACGCAGTGAAATAGCATCACAGAAGCTTGATTAGCCAGAGCTAACTCTAAAGTTTGGCTGAAGACGCGGTGGCCCAGTTCCGAATCATCTACAGCAGCGAAAATTTTCTTAAAACTCACAGCTTTACCTCAGTCAAAAAAATATTAATCTCAGTTAACAGAGAGTGCCTTTGGAACTTTGACCGTCGTTCATTCCTGAAAGACTAAGCAAGAATAACATCTATTTACTAATTACTTGAATTAGTCGTCAGTCTCTCTTTTCCCTGGAAGAATAGATGATAGAAACACGGTCTATGTCTCCACCCTTAAGGGTTAAACGAATCGCACCTCTATTTCTAATATTATATCCTCAAATGTTGCCATCGCTGGTTTTTTTTTCGCTAACCCCACCCAAATTAATGATGATGGGTGGGGACTGGGGCCCGCGATGTAGTTCTCAATTGCCAATAATCCCTCAGACTTTTACACTTTTTTACACTAGGAGGCGCTCCAGGGCGTGCAGGTCAGGAATGCACAGAACGTCACGTTCGCGCTGAATACTTCCTTTTTTTTCCAGCTTGCTGAGTACCCGCGTGACGGTTTCGCGAGCTAGCCCGCTGAGGCTGCTCAATTCTCGGTGTGGCAAGTTGGGAATTTCTGTACCTCCTGTTGACATAATTTTGCCTTGCCCCTCGGCCAAAAACAAGAGAATATCTGCGACTCGCGAGGTACTATCCGACTCTCGCAAGCGCAGGCGACGATTGACTTGCCGCAGCCGACGGGCCATCAGTTGAGCCAGCCGAATGCCTGCGAGGGGCTCGGTGTGAATTAGCTGTACAAAATCCTGAGATGGCATATTGCCGATCAGCGTCGGAGCTAGGGTGATCACATCTGTCGATCGCGGTGCTTCTTCGAGCGCAGCCATTTCCCCGAACAGTTCTCCTTTGCCCAAAATATTGAGCGTTACTTCTTTTCCATCTAGGTTGTAGGTGCGAATTTTCACCCAACCGTCCAATATGAAATACACTGATGTTCCCCAGTCATTTTCCAGCAAAATCACTTGATTTGCCGGATGGCTGCGGGTAACGATGTG
>DMYK01000564.1:5473-5880 GCA_003483675.1 Microcoleaceae cyanobacterium UBA11344 | reverse complement strand
ATGTTGTCCTAGGGATTACTCCTTAACTTCCTGAATGACAAAAACCGAGCAAGATGCGTGGTGAACGACGTAATTGCTAACGCTGCCGAGAAAAGCTTCTGCCAGCCCTGTGCGGCCGCGCCTCCCCAATACTATTAAATCAGCGCCCCAATTTTGGGAATATTCACAGATACAATGCCCCGGATCGCCGTCGATTTTAGAATCAAATTCTACCTGTAATCCCTGCTTTGCTGCTGCGTCGCAGTAATTTTGCAGCAAACCCTCAGCCTGTTTTATATCCCTTTCCATCCGCAAACTTTGAGCTTGATAAGCTTGATCCATTAACTGCACATTCATGCCCAAATCTACCGGAATTGGCACTCCCGACTCGCCCAGGGAGTGAAGAGTAACGCAGTGAAATAGCATCA
>DMYK01000564.1:0-5276 GCA_003483675.1 Microcoleaceae cyanobacterium UBA11344 | reverse complement strand
CTTTTCCCGGAAATAGATGAGATCAACACGGTCGATGTCTCCACCCTTAAGGGTTTTACAGTACCCACTCTATTTCTAATATTATATCCTCAAATGTTGCCATCGCTGGTTTTTTTTTCGCTAACCCCCAAATTAATGATGATGGGTGGGGACTGGGGCCCGCGATGTAGTTCTCAATTGCCAATAATCCCTCAGAATTTTACACTTTTTTACACTAGGAGGCGCTCCAGGGCGTGCAGGTCAGGAATGCACAGAACGTCACGATCGCGCTGAATACTTCCTTTTTTTTCGAGCTTGCTGAGCACCCGCGTGACGGTTTCCCGAGCTAGCCCGCTGAGGCTGCTCAATTCTCGGTGTGGCAAGTTGGGAATTTCTGTACCTCCTGTTGACATAATTTTGCCTTGCCCCTCGGCCAAAAACAAGAGAATATCTGCGACTCGCGAGGTACTATCCGACTCTCGCAAGCGCAGGCGACGATTGACTTGCCGCAGCCGACGGGCCATCAGTTGAGCCAGCCGAATGCCTGCGAGGGGCTCGGTGTGAATTAGCTGTACAAAATCTTGAGATGGCATATTGCCGATCAGCGTCGGAGCTAGGGTGATCACATCTGTCGATCGCGGTGCTTCTTCGATCGCAGCCATTTCGCCAAACAGTTCTCCTTTGCCCAAAATATTGAGCGTTACTTCTTTTCCATCTAGGTTGTAGGTGCGAATTTTCACCCAACCGTCCAATATGAAATATACTGATGTTCCCCAGTCATTTTCCAGCAAAATCACTTGATTTGGTGGATGGCTGCGGGTAACGATGTGGACAGTCGCTCTCTCGATTACAGGAGCGGGCAAGCCCGCAAAAAAAGGAGTAGATACTATCAATTGATTTATATTGGAATTCGGATCTCGGGTGTTAAAGCGGTCTTCCATGAGGCCATCATTTTAATTTATGCGCTGGTGCTGCGCTGGGCAGTTAGAAATAGCTGGCAGCTGAGTCATTGGATTTGAGATTTGAGATTTGAGAAACAAGGATCTCAAATCGGCAATTTTACCTCTCAAGTTTTGCGGTTAAAGGTCGATTCAGGGAATTAATAGCCTAAAGCTGTGATTGCGAGCTATAAACCAAAAATTATACCATAAAATTTGCTCTCCACACCAGCGATCGAAGTCGGAGTGAGAAACTTTGAGCAAATGGTCAGGGAGGAGCTACAGCTACTGGAGGCGAAGTTTCCAGAAACCGCTCATAGCACCCCCCAAATCATTGTACCATTAATGTCTACCCATAAATAAAGCTCACAAGCTATGATTAAGGCTGAGTAGAGGTCAAAAACCCACCGCGAACCCCTTCGGGTCGAGTTGGGGCTTGAACAACAGTCGTGGTATAGTTGAGCGGATTTCGCTCCCGCGTCCTTGACCAGATTGCTTGGGGTAGGAGAGGAGTCGGCAGAGACTTAAAAGTCTCTGAAGTTTGTGATAAAATCGTTGGCAGAAAACGCCCAAACCCTGGAATCAAAGAATTCCCTGTTAGGGGCAATAGACAGTTATGGATAGATTCTAGACAGCAGGTTCCGCCCTTGAATTCTCAGAAGTACAAAATTCAAGCACTGATTGCTGAGATTGACGAGGTACTCAGCAAGCCCGTACCCAGGTTGCCTTGGACGGGTTCGATGGATACTGTCCATCAGCGTCAGCTTTTAGAGCGTGTTCGCACCTATCTGGTTTCGCCAGACTCAAACCTAGTTGCCGACAAAGAACCCTCAAGCAGCCCAACAGTCCGCCCGGAAGTAGTGGGAGTAACGGAAGCGACAGCCGCTACTAACCAGCAAGCGGTAGACCAAATCTTGCTGGCTGTAACCGGAGAAATCAGCCACCTGCGGGAGGATCTGATTCAGCCTCTCCATGAAGATATACAAGCTCTACGGCAGGAGCAGGAAGCTCTAGTTCAAGAAATTCAACAGTTGGAAGCAAAACGGCAGCAGCAACAATCCTTAGCTCAGCAACAAGCAAACCAACAGCAAATCATTGCGGAATTTTTGCAGGCGTTGACGATCAGCTTGCAAGAAACTCTCGCTCGCGGTGTATTCCCAATTCCCGGAAGTGTGGAAAATCAGTGGTTCCCGGGCGCTCAGGCGATCGCTCTGGATCAGGCATCGGACAAGTCCCGAATTGAGCCGAACCAACAAACCAACGGAGAACAAGGGGAGATGAGGGCGATCGAGCAGATTGACAGCAAGTTGCAACTGTTCCAAGCTGATGTCGATCGCCTGATGACGGGGCTGGATTCGAGGATGAGTGTTGTGTTCGAGACATTGGAAGCAAATCTGCTAAGTTATCAAGAATCCTTGAGCCAGGGAATCGAAAAAATGCACGGCTTGGGCCAGCAGAGCGAGGTGATGTTCGCGGCTTTGGTCAACCACTTGGCTGCACAGTTGGGGCGAGAAGCTTCTTCCTACGTGCAGCAGCCGCTCGACACTTCGACTACGCTCAGTGACCGCCTGTCCACTAGAGAAAGTGCAACCTCAACCGCAGTCGATCGCACCCCAGCCAGTCCGCTGCTGCCAAATCCGATGTCTGGGGAGTCAACACTTCGACTACGCTCTGTTACCGCCGCAGAGGCTCCAATTCCAAATGCACAAGTCGAAAGTGAAAATCTCCCCAGGAGTCAATTTAGAGAACAAGAAAAACTCCCCTACGCCGGAACAGAAATGTCTCCGCAATTCGGACAGTTAAGGCGCGATCGCGACCGGGCTCAATTGCTGATCTCGCTGCCGGATTTGGCAGAAGATTTGTTCGGTGATGAGTCTTTGGGATCAGGAGCCACAACTCCGTCCCCGGGGGCTGAGTCGGAAGTTGAGTTGGCAGAAACTGGTGAAGATGTTGAGGATTTGTACGCGAGTGTCTTTCTTTTTTTATCGCGAGGAGAGGAAGTCGCCGAACTAGAACTCGAAGACTTCCCGATCGAAAATACCGAAAATGCTGCCGACCTAGAATTGGTGGAATCTCAAACTTCGCCAGAATATGAAACTTCTGAACCGTTAATTGCTGCCGACCTAGAATTGGTGGAATCTCAAACTTCGCCAGAATATGAAACTTCTGAACCGTTAATTGATCCGGGGGATTTTTTCGCAAATCTGCTGGATGAAGACTTGTCCGTAGAAGATGTTCAACGTGAAAATTCAGACTTCGTAATAGCTAATTCTGTAGAGGAGGATCTAACTTTAGATACAGAAGATTTATTTGAGCCGGAAGTTGCAGGATTACCTCAAGTTTCAGCACCGTTAACCTCAACATCCGAGCCACAACTCGACCTCGAAGAGCGAAAAAATCAAGAAATAGCGCCCAACAATCCGGCTGGGAGCGACAGTGCTGTGACCCAGCAATTCCGAACTTTACCGCCTCCTCCGCCACCGCCGCCCGCTTTCAGAACTGCGCCATCAACTACCTCGACCCGCCCTGATGCTCCGCCCGGTGTGCCTTGTGCTGGGGAGGTTCAAACTGGCGAGTTAGGGGCTGTGGCGCAGCGACTAGATGATGCTTACATCCAAGCTTCGCCGGAGGAAGATTTGCTGCCGATCGCGAGATCAGAGGAGCTCCTCGATCGAACTCTAAATTTGGACAACAATACTCTGCAACAGTTGGAGGCAGACCTCTACAGTATGGAGGGAGCGGAAAATCCGATCGAGAGGCGATCGCCACCCTCAGTCCCCCTCAACTCGCAACAGTTGACCGATTCCCCAGACGGGAATCCAGAAAACCCGCCCTTCGATCGCCATAACGGGCAGGCTGCGGAAGAATTCGCCACTCTGGATGATTTGTTTGCTCATGTGTTAGAAGCCTCATCAGACGAAGATGAAACTTTGAGTTGGGAAGAGGAGCTAGATGCAGAGTTGTTTTCATCCAGCGAAGCATCAAGCCTCAGCCTAGACGAGATTTTGGTGAGTTTGAGTCAGACAGAGAACCCTCTCATGAATTCTCCAAACCAAGAGTCAGAAACCGCAGAGGAAACAAACGCACCGCAGTCAAATTCTGGGGAAATTCAAAAAAAAAACCTAATTTCGACAGAAACTAAAGCAGAAGTTATTCAGGGGAAAAACGAGTTAGCAATTCCTCCGCAACCAGATGCTGATGGTGTCGCAGCGGTTTTATCGATCGGGAAAACTCTGACGAATGACTCAGACCGATCGCCCTCTTTATTCTCTACAGCTCACCCCCAGGAACTAAGGAGATCTAACTGGTATTTGGGCATAGATTTCGGTTCAACAGGGCTTTCAGCAGCTTTGCTCGATCGCACAACCCGCCAGGTGTATCCGATTTATTGGGAGGCAAGACGGGATGGCGGCGCACCGCAGGATGGAGATTCTGAGGTCTGTGGCGTCGCACTGAGCGTAGTCGAAGTGTTCGACTACGCACGCGCCTACCGTGGTTCGACTACGCTCACCAACCGTGGTTCGACTACGCTCACCAACCGTTGTCGGATTCCGTCGGTAGCGGTTCTGGAAGACTCAGCTAATTCCAGTGACTCCCGACAAGCAGCAACATCTGCTGGGCAGTTTTTACTGCAAAATTTTAAATTGCTGTTAAAGGTNNNNATGGGATGTACGAGCCGGTGTTTCAATTGTCCCAGGATCGGGCTGTGTCGATCGCCTGGCCACTGCAAGGTTTGCGGGCGCTGCTGGCTACTTTGGCTGGTTCTGTGAAAAGCAGTATTCAGCCGCCAACTGACGCGGATTCTGCAACCACAGGGCATCAGGAAGGGTTGCTAGTTCCTAATTTAATCTGTAGGGCTTGCGGTTTCGAGGATCAGTCCACTCTTGATGCGGCGCTGGAAGACTTACAGGGCGTAATTTTGGGGACTCCCGCCAATTGGTCGGATGCTTATCGGTTTAATCTGCGCGAGGCGGTTTTGGGTGCGGGTTTGGTGGGGGATAGTTCGCAAATTTTTGTGGTGGAAGATGCGATCGCCACTTTGCTTTCGGCTGTGACTTCTGTGACAAATCTTAATTTAACACCGGGGCGATCGGGCGAATCGATCGCGGACGATCGCGTGGTTCGACTCCGCTCACCAACCAGTACGGTGGTGCTTGACGAACAATCTTTGATCGGGGGCACTCTAATTCTGAATGCGGGTGCTGCGACAGTGGAATTAGCATTAGTTGACTTGCCGGAAAATATGCAAGATTTAACCTATGCTGATTTTACTTGCCAAAGTTTTGCTTATGCAGGCAATGCTTTCGATCAGGATATCATCTGTCAGTTGCTGGCGAGTATGTTATCAAAGAGTGAAAC
>DMYK01000116.1:8645-10498 GCA_003483675.1 Microcoleaceae cyanobacterium UBA11344 | reverse complement strand
CAACTTTGCGATACTCCCGCTGCCGATCGAGGTGATCCATTTAAACTTACAGACAATATTGTCACAAGGTGGTATCTTGAGCGCGATCGAATATCAAATGCAGTATAAAACTTGCGGCACCTCTAAATTTAGTAGGGTACGCAGTGCGTACCTTACATTTTAAACTAATTAGCCGAACCTAAAATCAAGCCCGATCGCGCCGGCAGCATCAATTCTAAATGCCTCGTTTCCCCTGCACCTTTCCAAACAAACTCACCTTGACCAAACAGCAATTTATCGTGAGGAGATTTCACACTTCGGCTGCGCTCAGTGATCGGCACCTCAAAACTAATATTTGCAGATTCAGTCGCAACATTGACAGCAATAACTATTTCCTCATCCCCCAAAATTCTCGCAAAAACATAAACCGTTCCCTCAGCAAACAAAATTTGGTACGATCCAGTGCGGAGAGCAGCATATTTGTGTCGCAAAGCGATCAACTGCTTGTGGTAATCTAAAACATCAAGTTCCCAATCAGATTCTAAGGGAAAACCGCGACGGGAATCTGGATCGAGAGCACCGGGTAAACCAACTTCATCACCGTAGTAAATGCTGGGAGATCCGGGAAAAGTTAACAGCAGCAAAGTAGCTAGTTCAACGCTCTTCTTGTCGCCTCCAGCAATTGTAATTAACCTCGCGGTATCGTGACTAGCTAACAAATTTAGTTGAGTTAGCTGTATTTCCCAAGGATACAATTCTAAAACATCCTGGATTTTGTCGCCGTACTCCTTAGCAAAAAGCGGCGGATAGGGATGGTAAGAACGACCTTCAATTTGAGCTAAATCCACTCGATCGCCCGCAGCAAAAGCAATAGTCGGCCCAGCAAAAAGATAATTCATCACCCCGTCAAATTGAGTACCGTCGAGCCATTCCCTCGCATCCTCCCAGACTTCGCCCACAATGTAAGCTTCGGGATTAATTGCTTTAACTCGTTCTCGAAATTCCTGCCAAAATCCTGGTGTTTTAATTTCAAAAGGAACATCTAGTCGCCAGCCATCAATGCCGAATTTAATCCAATATTCGGCTATTTCCATGATATATTCTCGCACTTCTGGATTGTCGTGATTGAATACAGGAAGTGATCGATTGCCGTCCCAACCGACATAATTAGCTGGCAAATTGCCATCGTAAGCAGATAGCGGCCAGCCTTCTATTTTAAACCAATCCAACCAGGGAGAGTGGGGGCCGTTTTCGAGGATGTCGTGGAAGAAGAAAAAGCCCCGGCTGGCGTGGTTAAATACGCCGTCGAGGACGATTTTGATGTTGCGAGCGTGGGCGGCATCTAGAAGCTCTTTAAAAGCCGGATTGCCACCCAACATTGGATCGACTTGATAGTAGTCGTGGGTGTGGTAGCGGTGATTGCTGGCGGATTGAAAAATCGGGGTAAAGTAAATGGCGTTAATGCCTAAATCTTGCAAGTAGTCTAGCCGTTCCATCACGCCCCACAAGTCGCCACCTTTGTAGCCTTGCAGGGTGGGGATTTCGTGCCATTCTTCCCAGATGAAGTTTTGCAGCAGGCGTTGGCGGGGCTGTTTGCTTTTGGCGAAGCGATCGGGGAATATTTGGTAGAATACCGCGTGTTTAACCCAGTCCGGCGTTTGAATTTGCATACAATTTTTCTAGCTTGCTATGGCTTAGGCTATAGTAGCAGAGGTGAGTGGGGGATCTAACTTTTGGTAGAAAGCCCTTGGGTATTTCAACTCAAAATACCAAAATCATCAATTTTAACGTGTTATCGAAGAGTCGCCCTAATTTATTGATGAGTATTTCAGCTCAAAACTCATCACTTATAAATTTTTACGTGTTATCGAAGA
>DMYK01000116.1:7597-8617 GCA_003483675.1 Microcoleaceae cyanobacterium UBA11344 | reverse complement strand
CCCCCCTTGTCAAGAAGTCCTCACCATCAGACACTGGACTTGGAGAGTTCATCGGCCCCCTGGAGGAAGTACCTTGAAAAAAGTCTTAGCCATCATTCTCGGTGGCGGTGTAGGCACCCGCCTTTACCCCCTAACCAAACTGCGAGCCAAGCCCGCGGTTCCCCTCGCTGGCAAATATCGCCTCATTGATATTCCCGTCAGCAACTGTATCAACTCAGAAATACTCAAAATTTACGTCCTCACCCAGTTCAACTCGGCATCCCTGAACCGGCACATCGCTCGCACCTACCAATTTTCCGGCTTCACAGAAGGATTTGCTGAGGTACTGGCGGCCCAGCAAACTCAGGAAAACCCTGACTGGTTTCAAGGGACAGCCGATGCAGTTCGTCAGTATCTCTGGATGCTAGAAGACTGGGACGTCGATGAATACTTGATTCTTTCAGGTGATCATCTCTACCGCATGGACTACCGCAAATTTGTAGAGAGACACCGCGAAACCAACGCCGACATCACCCTCTCTGTTTTACCAATGGATGAGAAGCGGGCCTCGGATTTTGGTTTGATGAAAATTGACGATAATGGTCGCATTGTTTCTTTTAGCGAAAAGCCAAAAGGCGATGCGCTCAAACAAATGCAGGTGGATACCACTACACTGGGATTGACACCGGAACAAGCCAAGGAAAGTCCTTACATTGCTTCGATGGGGATTTATGTCTTCAAAAAAGAGGTTCTGATTAAACTGCTTAAAGAATCCCCTAACCAAACTGATTTTGGCAAAGAGATTATTCCGGCATCTTCAAAAGACCACAACGTTCAAGCTTATTTATTTGACGATTATTGGGAAGATATCGGAACGATTGAGGCTTTTTATGATGCTAATTTGGCGCTGACAAAACAGCCTCAGCCCCCTTTCAGTTTCTACGATGAAAAAGCGCCGATTTACACTCGCCCACGTTTCTTGCCACCGACTAAGCTGTTAGATAGTCATGTGACGGAATCGATTATTGCTGAAGGTTGTAT
>DMYK01000116.1:537-7544 GCA_003483675.1 Microcoleaceae cyanobacterium UBA11344 | reverse complement strand
CTGATGGGTTGTGACTTTTACGAAGCCGACGCCGAACGACATTCTGGTTTAGAAAACAGTGGCGTTCCTCTCGGCATCGGTGCAGATACTACAATTCGTCGCGCGATTGTGGATAAAAATGCTCGCATCGGCCGCAATGTTCAAATAATTAATAAAGACCGAGTGGAAGAAGCCAATCGCGAAAGCCAAGGTTTTTACATCCGCAGCGGCATTGTTGTAGTGCTGAAAAACGCCACGATTCCCGATGGAACTATCATTTAGTTATTAGTCATTAGTCATTAGTCATTAGTCATTAGTCATTAGTCAGACTCAAAAATTCGGCGTGCATAAGTGCCTTTATTGAATCCTGCCTTCTGCATAAGTGCCTTCTCCCGAAAGCAAGCTTTCTGCGTTAGGTAGTCATTAGTTCTTGAATTTTAAATCTGTTGGCTGCTGACCGGTGACTGATGATAAATGATTTTTAGTTAATGAATAATCAGCAATGAAAAATCACCAATGACCAATGACCAATGACTTAGTAAGGGGCGGTCTGTGTTACAGTCGGCTGTGATACAGACAGCTTCGAGCTCTTTCGTCTGGCGAGGAGCTTCTGAGTCTTGTATTTGCGATCGTAGCACTGCTGACAAATGCGCTGCCCGCTTCTAAGCACAACGCAACTCTCGGAATTGTCTTTCCAATCGTCGCAGCAGCCGCAAGGCCAACTTAGCAAATAATTCATGATAGTAGCACCACAGTAGCGTTGCAAAGTTCTTAAGATACTATCTATCCTATCTTAATTACACTGAGGGTGTGTGTGTTCTAGTTAACAGACAACTGAAAGATTATGTTATATGATGTTGACCGCTATCTCGACCGAGGCTGAAAAAAAAGTGAAAGCGCAGCCGCTGGCCTCACCTTTTTTTGGCTTTGACTCGTGCTAATACTTGGCAGAAATGCTCAAGGGAATCCTGATGAAATTGCCTGGAAAATCAAGCAGATTATATGGCAGGTCTCTACTGATATTTTAGCCAAGCAAATTAATTGATGTGTAGCAATTTTAATTGTTAACCAGCGAAGGGATTTATCCGTGAGAGGAATTATAAAATCTCAAATCTCAAATCGCCTGACTCACAGAGGGGAAGCAAGCGCAGCCACTTCCCCTCTGGGCTCCTCAACCCTTCGGGAACAGAAATGCCGGCTGGTTATAACTCCTCCCGGTAACAGAGCGCGATCGGCGCACGCTCGCCCTTCGACACTTCGACTACGCGAGCGTGCGCCGCTACGCGAGCGGGTAAACGCAGTCGTTGTGTCGAAGTGTCGGGGTAAGGGTTTTATTCTCAAAAATTGACAAGCTCTTTCTTATAGGTGCGGAAATTGCGATCGAAAGCCCAGCAACAACCGAACTCGATCGAGTCCAAAGCTTTGATCACCTATAATTTGGATCAGATGCCACAGGCACTTTCGCCCCAGCATCAAACTTATTCGCGATCCTATTAATTTGGGATTTATGCTTTCTAACAACTAACAACTAACAACTAATAAAGAGGAGATTGATTAATGGCTGCAACTGATTTTAAAGACTATTACGCAATTCTGGGACTCACGAAAACCGCCAACGCTGATGAGATTAAAAAAACTTTTCGCAAACTAGCCCGGAAATATCACCCGGATATGAACCCTGGTAAGAAAGAAGCCGAAGCTCGTTTTAAAGAAGTTAACGAAGCCTACGAAGTTTTAGCAGACCCAGAAAAACGCCAAAAATATGACCAATACGGTCAATACTGGAAGCAAGCTGCTACCACTCCAGGCGGATGGCCAGGCGGGGGCGGTACTGCTGTAGACTTTGGCGGCGTTGACTTCAGCCAGTACGGCAGTTTTGATGAATTTATCAATGTGTTGCTTGGCCGGGCGGGCGGTGCTGATGCCGGTGCTGGCCGCAGCGGGAAATGGAATTACAGCAACTACCGCACTAGCACCGGCGGGCCGACTGGTTTTGGCGGATTTGAAGATTTTGCGGGCTCGGAAAACCGCGCCACCAGCACTTCTCTCGACACCGAGGTGGCTATTTCCCTGACTCTGGGGGAAGCATTTCGTGGGACTTCCAAGGGAGTCGCCACGGGCGAAGTTTCGATTCCAGCGGGAGTGAAAACCGGCAGCAAAATTCGGGTAAAAGGCAAAGGTCAAGTTGACCCGTACACGAAGCAGCAGGGAGATTTGTATCTAAAATTAGAAGTTCTGCCTCATCCTTTCTTCCAGTTTGAGGGGGAAAATTTGGTCTGCGAAGTGCCGATAACTCCAGATGAAGCGGTGCTGGGAGCATTGATTGAAGTGCCGGCTCCAGAAGGTATGATTACTGTAAAGTTTCCAGCGGGGATTCGATCGGGTCAGTCTTTGCGGTTGCGGGGGAAAGGATGGCCGAAACCGAAGAAAGATGAACGCACTGATTTGTTAGTCAAAATTGCGATCGTGCCGCCGAAAGAACTCACCACTGTCGATCGCGAGTGCTATGAAAAAATCAAGACAAATCGTACTTTTAATCCTCGCAGTAATCTCAACCAAATGCTGCTTTAAACGAGCTAACATTGGTCACACCCAAATCCTCGCATTTCTGAAAAATTCAAGAGGGACACAACAAGGCTGTGTCCCTAGTTCGTGCAATTGCGCTGTCATTTGCCAAAAACCCTGTTAACAAGTCAAGTTTGATTCGCCCCTAATTTGCAGTTTCAAACCAGACGCTCAAGATTCTTCGCTAGCTCTTATCTCAGTAAGTTGGCTATCGTGTATGATCTCGGTTTTAAATTCGTTAGCTCCGTCGTTCTCTAGCTTTTTGATGTAGTCGGTCGATTTTTTAACAGTTTCCTCTCTACTGTTATAGGGGCCATAGAGGTGGGTACTCTTGGGCGAATCTGTACGAACTTCTAACCACCACTCGCCCTGTCGATTTCTGCTACTGCTAGCAGGTTTAGCTAGCACCCACAAGGCAAGCAAAAACAGACCAAACATAACAACTGGAAATTCAAGCATATTTACCTCTGGGAAAATTTAAGTAGTTCCTACCATTCTCAATTTACCAGGGCCACGGGAGCGATCGAATCGTCCTAAATGCTGATTTGAACCCGATATTTTTTGACAGTTGCTACACTCTTAAGCAGCAACACCATCTAACTGTTCACTGTCGCAAAGGGTGAGTTTGGAAGGCTGACACTGTTGGATGCGGATGCTAAGCCTCTGGGCTCCTTCGCTGTCCAAGTCTTCGATGTAGCCCGGAGTATTAGTTGAGGCTTCTTTGTCGCTGTCAAAAGGGCCAAAATAGTAGGTACAGCGGGGCAAATCTGTGACAATTTCTACCCACCATTTCTCTTGTCTCCTGCGGCGGCGAGGCGCTGCAAGCAGGCACAAGGCTATGAAGTAGATACAGATTGACAACTCCCCAGCCTAAAGGCGTGGGGATTCTTCCTTCGCAGAAAAACGCCTTGTAAAAGCAGTGCCTTTACTTGGTCTTACTCTTTCTCCAGAAGCGGTAGCGAGATGCCCTCCCGCCAAAAGTCGTAAACCTTCGTCGCGGATATTCACAGCGGCGTTAATGTCCCTGTCATGTATCGTTTGACATTTAGGACACTGCCAGCTACGAATATCTAAATTGAGATTGTCTACTTGATGTAAGCAGTGGCTACAGGTTTTTGAGCTAGGGAAAAACCTGTCCACCTCAATGTAAATTTTCCCTACCCATTCCGCCTTGTATTTCAACATGGTGCAAAATTGCCCCCATCCAGCATCGCTAATAGATTTAGCTAGCTTGTGGTTTTTGACCAGGTTTTTAACTGCTAGATTCTCTACGACAATGACTTGGTTTTCGTCAACTAATTTACGACTTAGTTTCTGTAGAAAATCTTCTCGACATCTAGTAATTTTCTGGTGAACCGAAGCCACTTTAATTCGTGCTTTATTTCGATTTTTAGATCCCTTCTGTTTGCGGCTAAGTTGCTTCTGTTTCTTGGTCAGCTTAATTTCATATTTCCGGTAATATTTGGGGTTGCCATGTTTAGTTCCATCGCTAGTAATAGCGTAGTGATTTATTCCCATATCTACGCCAACAGCCTTGCCTTCTGATGATGAAACAGGCTTATCCTTGCCGTCATCATACAGACAAGCAGCGTAGTATTCACCAGATGGAGTCAGTGACACCGTAATAGATTTGAGCTTTCCTTCTGGTAGTCGAGACACCTTGCAGTAAACTTTACCCAGCTTTGGCAACGTGAGATAGTCGGCATCTAGTTTTACTTGTTGAGGAAAGCGAATAGATTGCTTTTGTCCCTTTTTCTTAAAGTTTGGGTATTTAGCCCGTTTCTCGAAAAAGTTCAGAAATGCGCTAGACAAGTCCAAGGCTACCTGCTGCAAACATTGAGAAGGCGGTTCTGTCAGCCATTCATATTCGTTTTTCAGGGAAGGTAACAAATTAATGATGTCGTTACGACTTAATCCCTTGCCTGTCTTCTGGTAAGTTTCGCTGGTTAGGTTAAGTGCCAAGTTGTAAAACCAGCGCACACATCCAAATGACTTGGCAAGCAATACTGCTTGCTCTTGAGTCGGATAGATTCTGTACTTGTAGGCTTTTAACATTGCACTTGCCAAACTACAGTTACTATGGTAAACTAACCCAAAACAAATGTAAAGTCCCCCTAGAAGGGGGAGGTTTTAAACCCAATTTTTCGATAAAATCCGAGCATATTTCCTCTGTCGTAGGGCCATCGCTATGCCGTGGCCATTGATTTTTTGAAATATATCAAAGTAACTTGGTGGCTGAAATCAACCTCTGTCCTGATTTTGAGCCGATCGAGAATCCCCCCAATACTCTCCCAAATACGCCCGAATATAGTAGGGACACCGGCATGCCCTGTCTGCCCAAAAACAAAACCCGCCGGTGCGGGCCTCTTTGACAACATACTGATCACATTTGCTAACTGAAAAATTCAGAGCAAAAAACCTCACCCTAGGGCCACCGGCAAGCCGTGGCCGCTTACCGCTTGCTTTCGGGGAACTGATCTATGCCAGCCCAACCGTAAAAAACCAGCTCGTCGTTTTGGACTCGACACCTGTCAACTCGCAGTTGAGTGCCTTCGAGAGCAAATTTGTCTAAATCTAGCAAGCTATTTACATGAGCAATTAAGGCTTTGCCCAAGTCGGCGGCTTGCTCGTCACCTTCATAAGTAACGCTGACAAATTGAATTTTGCGCCGCTCTTCTACTTGCAATTGAGCTGTAATATCTATGTTGACAGGTTCGCTGGCATTGCCGACTGTAATCTCTGACTGAAGCCGAATTGATTTGTCGGTGCCGAAGCTGATTTCAGTGTTTTGAAAGTGCAGAGATTGTTCTTGGTAATTCAGTCTCTGGAGTTTTTCAACTACAAAAGGTGTATTGAATGAGGTGGTTAAATCTGACTGACTTAAGACTATTCTCATGTTCGCCTGGGTAGGCTGTCGCAATTTCACTTTTCCTGCAAAAATCGCCCCAAAATCAATTGAGAGTGCTTGCAGGTAGAGTTCCATCACTTCGATGCGGAGGCCATTATACATCAACATACCTTTGCCCACGAAGTCGAAACCGTCGATGCTTCCCTGTAATAGTTTGGCCACAGGTTCGACTCGGATGTTGGCTTCGGCCTTTTCCGAACGTTTGAATAAGGCCGCGATCGCAGCTCCTGCTACTTTGCTCACAAGGCGATCGCCACTTTGACCTTGAAAGGATGTACCGCTAAACAAAGCTGCTACCATTGATTCGTTTGCTGATCTACAGTCGCCATTATAACCTCTTATTAAGAATTGTTAAAATAGCTTGTGCTTATTCACATCATAAGCAGATATTATTTTCTGGGTGTGGATGGAAAACAACACTTCGACTAGGCGAGCGTGCGCCGCAGTTTTGATTGTTTAATGGCTGAGGGGTGTGCCTGCTTTGCAGGTGCGATCGAGTAATGCCCCATCCCAAACGGTTTGTTCGATCGCAGCACAGAGCAAATTAGCACCCGTCAGGTTAGCGCCCCGCAACACGGCTCCATTCAGATTAGCTTCCTCCAAATCAGCGCCCGACAAATCAGCACCCGACAAATTGGCATTGCTCAAATCTGCGTGGTGCAAAATAGCCCGACGCAGATGCGCGCCCCGCAAGTCAGCGCCCCGAAAATCGACACCGCTCAAATCCAAATTCCCGATCGACGCCCCAGCCAGAAAGGCTCCCCCAAAACTTGCCTCGCGCACTTGAGCATTCGTGAAGGAAGCTCCCCGCAAGTCAGCATTGCGAAAATCTGCGCCTCGCAAGTCTGCGCCGCTCAAATCAGCGCCGCGGAGTTTGGCTCGCAGTATCGCTCGTTGCAAATTTGCACCGGCGAGATTGGCTCCTGTCAAGTTAGCTTGAGACAAATCGGCATCAGCGAGCGAGGCTCCCGATAAGTCAGCGCCAGCTAGATGATAGCCGGCTAGCATTTTAATTTTGCCTTGGCAAATAGCTTCTATGTTAGTCATTTGTCATTTGTCGTTTGTTGTCAGTTGTTAGTTGCGGTGCCCGCTCGCGGAGTCGAAGGGCTCAGTTGTTTGTTGTCAGTCAACAGTTAACAGTTAATTTAAGATGCTGAAGTTGCTGCGATCGCGCGATCGCCCAAATCCTCCAACCAGACGTTAGGCAATTGGCTGGGGCGGCTCGGTAACTCCATTAAACCCATTTCTGTCAGCCTGACTACATTACCGAGGGTTTCGACTAAGGCTGGATCGAAGATCGTGTCACTGTGCGATCGGCACTTTTCCCAAGCTGCTGTCAAACTCAAAGCTGGACGATCGCCTCGCGCTTGAGTTAGCTCTTGAAAATAAGCGATTAACCCCAAAATCCGGGAAGCAATCGGTATCTCTGCGCCTCGCAAACCGTCGGGCTTGCCGCTGCCGTCCCAATGTTCGAGTTTATGCTTGACAATTTCGGCGACAGGTGCTAGTTCCGGCATTGCTTGCAGGAGTTGGGAACCGATGAAACTGCGATCGC
>DMYK01000116.1:0-494 GCA_003483675.1 Microcoleaceae cyanobacterium UBA11344 | reverse complement strand
ACTCGAAACAGCAAACCCGCCAACCGCAGCCGCCGCAACTGCAAAGCCGGCAAATCCAACAGTTGACCCAAAGTTTCCGACAAAGCCGCCACTTGTAAAGACGCGGTGGGGTTGGCGTTATCACGTTCATCCACGCGCTGGGCCATCCGCAGAAATGCTTGAAGTTTATTCGCGTTCAAATTGCGGCTGACGCGCAAAGCTTGACCTTCCAATTCCCACAATTCTCTAGTTTGGCGATTAATTGCCACCAGTTGCTGCTGAGAACTTTGCAGGTAAGTCACAATCCGCGTGACGACACCGCTAATGTCGGCAAGGGGCGGGCCGACTGTGGTGAGGATTTCTTGGTGAATGTGCAGTAATTTGTCTGCGAGATGGCGATCGTAATGTCGCGTTTGTTCTATAAAAATTTCTGCCGCCGCCGACACCAAAGATTGGTCAAAGGACCACAAACCGTAGAATTTTCGCTCTGTATCGACTTCTGGCTTACCTTCGGG
>DMYK01000561.1 GCA_003483675.1 Microcoleaceae cyanobacterium UBA11344 | reverse complement strand
CGCTTGGGGTGTGATCTTGCTTGCGGTCGCTCGGAATGATCCTAATTGTTTGTGTCCGGTTACTGATTGATGTGTTACAGTTCGATCGGCAATCAGGCGATCGAGCTATCCTAAATCGAATTCGACTGGCTTTGTGTCAATATCAACTTAGTTCCCCAGCACTATTTCGAGATCATGAACTCTGGCGCTGCAATTTCGATCCTCTACGAGGGCTTCGCTAACGACAGGATGCCTCAACGCCTGGGTGAAGACAGTTTGGCAATTACTATAGCTCCTTTATGTGTAGAGGAAATCTACACTTTGGCAGATGACGCGGCTAACGGAGCCGTGGTATTAATGAGCGGTACTGTCCGCAACCAAACAGATGGTCAAGCTGTAGTTTCCCTAGAGTACCAAGCTTACGAACCGATGGCGGTGCGAGTATTCCAGGAAATCGCCACTGAAATCCGCCGCCATTGGCCAGATGTCAATCGGGTTGTGATGCACCACCGCGTCGGACGCTTGCAGGTTGGGGAAATCAGCGTATTGGTCGCTGTTGGCTGTCCCCACCGGGGAGAGGCCTTTGCAGCTTGTCAGTACGGGATAGACAGGCTGAAACACAATGCACCGATTTGGAAAAAAGAACATTGGGCTGACGGTTCTAGCAGTTGGGTGAGTATTGGAGCGTGCGAAGTCAGTTGTTAGAAGGAATCAGGCAGAAGGCAGAAGGCAGAAGTAGAAATTCTGCCACTCCCCCACTCCCTTGCCTCCTCCACTCCCCCACTCTCCTTCTGTTTGGGAACTTATGACGATCGCGCAGCGTCAACAATGGTGGAATGTTCGATGAGCCAATTCCACCCATGAGCGACTTTATGTCTTTGTCCTGGTCTGCGGTTGTGGCGACCGTTTCTCAAGTGCAATTGCCAGCGGAAAAACTCTCTAATTATGACTTGGTGTTGCGGTGTCAGGAAGGAAATCGACCTGAAAGCAGCGCTTTTTCTGAACTGTTGAAGCGGTATCAGTCCCATGTCGATCGGGTTCTCTATCACTTGGCTCCAGATTGGCAAGACAGGGCTGATTTGGCTCAGGAAGTCTGGATTCGAGTTTATCGCAATGTGAATCGCTTGCAAGAGCCTGTTAAATTTAGGGGCTGGCTGAGCCGCATTGCCACAAATTTATTTTATGATGAGTTGCGGAAGCGCAAGCGGGTGCGAACTCCGTTGTCGCTGGATGTACCCCGTGCGCTGGAAGATGGGGAGGTGGATTGGGAAATTGCGGCAGAGACTCCGGGGCCTGAGGAAGATTTGACGACTAGAGAATTTTACGACCAGTTGCGGGTGGCGATCGCGGATTTGCCGGAAGTATTCCGCACGACAATCGTGTTGAGAGAAATTGAAGGTTTAGCCTATGAGGAAATAGCAGAAATCACGGGAGTTTCTCTGGGAACGGTCAAATCGAGAATTGCTAGAGCTCGCCAAAGATTGCAGTTGCAATTGCAAAATTATCTGGACGGTAATTAGTCTCCTTTATTTGAGGCGTCGGGACTGAGGATTTGGTGAAGTTTGCTTTACATCAAAACTTCTATTTTAAAATATAGATCAGCAGTAAATCAGGCTGCTGGCGATCGCGTGCTTTCGGTAATTTGAGCAGATGGTGTGAAATATGAACTTTAACTTTGAATCAGATAAAAATCAGAATCAGCAAGGAGACGGGGATGCACTCGCTGAAAATTTAGCTAACAAACTTCGTCCCCAAGGGAATGTAACTACTATGATGCGCGATCGTTTTGAACTGCTTAGTGCCTATCTCGACGGTGAAGTGACGGCGGCCGAACGCCGACAAGTGGATGAATGGCTGGCCAATGACCCTGTGACGAAGCGTTTGTATTCGCGACTTCTAAGTATGCAGCAGAGTTTTCAGTCTATGCCGGTGCCGAAGAGCGAACAATCAGCGCAGGAGTTGGCGGCGAAGGTTTTGCAGCGGGTAGAACGCAAGCCGAAACGGGTGATGGTTTGGGGTGGATGTGCGATCGCAGCTTTGTTGGTTGCGGTTGTATCTGGTGTCGCTGGTGGCCGCCAATTGTTTGCTCCCCAGTTTGCTCAATCTGGTTCTGATGATTTGATGGTGGCGTTGAACGAGCCTGTCGTTGAGATTATTAATCCTAATGATTTGATGCTTGGGGTGAATGCATCGGTGGTGGAGATTCCCAAGTCTGGTGTAGTAATTCCTCACAAGTAATTGCCAAATATCAATGAGAATTACTCCTCGCTAGGAGGAGTAAAAACCTTTTGATCTCAACTTTTCAGTCGGTTAAAACCGACTTTCGCTGTTAGACGGGGGTTTTAACCCCCGACGGGTTAAAGAGATTTGTCCTCATTGCCGTTTATTCGCTGTCAGCGCCCCCATAGCCTCGAAATGCCAAATCAGGTAAAAAATAAATTTACCCACGTCCCGTAGGGCAGGGAGATGCCTCTGAGAGAACGAACGCGATCGGGTAACATGAAGTAAGCCCAAGCCGTGCCTAAAGGTTGGAAGTTGAGATCGAAGATTTCGATTTCCTGTCGCTGATATTCGTTTTGTGCGGGCGATCGCCCAGGATGATCATCTTCAAGTTGGTCTAAATCATCCAAAATAGCCGAGTCGGCAAAACACAGGAGAAAACCGTAGACTCTTCCTTCCCCAGAAATCATAGCAGGATAGCCTGTGGGCAAGGCAAAAAGCTGACCAAGGGCGATCGCAGGGCAAGCATCCACAACCTTTCCTTCGCAGCGCAGGTAGTTGCACTCACCGGGTTTGAGGGTACCGTAGACAAAGACTTTCATGGGGCGGGGTCTAAGGGCTAGTTTTTGCTAACATATACCAGAAGGAAGAAGTCCGATGGAAGTCGGAAGAAGGAAAATGCAATAAAATCAATGGTTTCAGTAATGAAAACCTCCTAATTACCCAGAAGGTTGCTATATATGGCTAGTCTAATAGTTTAAGTCTCGATCGCGACTGCGACTACAATCTTCATCAGAAAAATGGGTGGGAAACCCCGTCCTTTTAGGACGGCTTTACTTAAATTTTTGTTAAGACATACCATTTCACACAAGACGTGCTAGACTGTGAAAGGAACGCACTCAAGGTGAGCATGACACTAAAAGCATTCAGCTACCGATTCTACCCAACACCGGAACAAGAAAGTTTGTTGCGGCGCACCTTGGGCTGTACTCGCTTGGTCTATAACCGTGCCTTAGTCGCTAGAACCGAGGCCTGGTACAAAGACCAGAAGCGAGTAGGCTATGCTGAAACCTCTTCAATGCTAACCGAATGGAAAAAAACAGAAGAACTAAATTTTCTTTCGGAAGTTAGCTGCGTACCGTTACAACAATGCTTGCGACATTTACAAACGGCTTACACAAACTTTTTTGATGGGCGGGCACAATATCCCAACTTTAAAAAGAAGCGCAATGGTGGTAGCGCAGAGTTTACCAAGTCAGCATTTAAGTTCAGGGATGGACAAGTCTACCTAGCAAAATGCACCCAAGCGTTGCCTATTCGCTGGAGCCGGATGCTACCTGTCGGAGCAACACCATCAACAATTACAGTCAAGCTTGCACCCTCTGGTAGGTGGTCGGTTTCTCTATTGGTGGATGTTGAGATTGAGACCTTACCCAAGTCAGGCAGTCAAGTTGGTATTGACTTGGGCATTACAAGTTTGCTCACCCTCAGTACAGGCGCGCATATTGCCAATCCCAAAGGATTCAAGGCCAAGTATCGCAAACTTAGAAGAGCGCAGAAAGCTTTAAGCCGGAAACAGAAAGGGTCAAATAACCGTCACAAAGCACGACTCAAAGTTGCTCGCGTGTATCAAGAAATCACTGACGCAAGAAAAGACAACCTTCACAAACTAACCACTCAATTGGTGCGCGAAAACCAAACGATGGCTATTGAGGATTTAGCTGTGAAGAACATGGTTAAAAATCGGAAACTAGCTCTTGCCATAAGTGACGCAAGTTGGGGTGAATTGGTCAGACAGCTTGAGTACAAGTGCGACTGGTACGGTCGCACTTTCATCAAAATTGACCGATGGTTTCCGAGTTCAAAACGGTGTGGCAATTGCGGGCACATCGTTGAAAAAATGCCATTGAATGTTCGGGAATGGGATTGTCCTAATTGCGGGGCGCGCCATGACCGAGATATCAATGCGGCCAAGAATATTTTGGCGGCCGGGCTTGCCGTTTCAGTCTGTGGAGCGACCGTAAGACCAGAGCAGAGTAAATCTGTTAAGGCTGGTGCGAAAACCCGCAAGGGACGGAAGCAGAAACCTAAATCGTGAGGTTTGGGAATCCCCGTGCGTTTACGCCTGGGTGGATGTCAAAAATTTCGTTGTTTACCCTTTCTTATAATTCATGGCCCTAGAAGTTAGTGTTAATGCTTTTGCACTTGTACCTTTGCACTTAAGTTCTTTTTTGCCCGGGCTGCCGTTGGACAGC
This sequence comes from Microcoleaceae cyanobacterium UBA11344, assembly GCA_003483675.1. Taxonomy (GTDB): domain Bacteria; phylum Cyanobacteriota; class Cyanobacteriia; order Cyanobacteriales; family Microcoleaceae; genus Microcoleus. Next base: position 5,550 of record DMYK01000561.1, on the reverse strand, counting down.
TTGTTTTCGACTCAGGGCATTATGGTGATGCTGCTAGCCGCCTATGCGGGGGCTATGTGGATGTTTCTCACCAGTGCTCCGAAGGTACACACAATTATGGTATCGGATCTGGGGCAAGCTCGGCAGTTCTACGAGGGGATGTTAGATTTGCCAGTAGCAGAGGTGCCACTGCACTACTACTACAATTATGAGCAAACCTTGGGGACAACCGGTATTGATCCGCTATATTTGTCGCCGAATGTCGGGCGGGCGACTAGCGCTCAAACGATGGGTACTTCGGAAGGTTTGTGGTATCAGTTAATGAAAAATACCCAACTGCACGTAATTAGCGGGGCTCTTTCGGGGGAAAAAAATCGCCAGCGTCACGTTTGTTTCGATCGCGATTGTTTGGATCAGCTATTGATGCGGGTACAAACTCGTGGCATTAAATATAAAATTCGTCGGGAAAAACCGCTGAATTTTTTGGTTAAGGATTATGATGGTCGCGTCATTGAAATGTCTGAAGTAAGTAATTAAGTAGGTCAATCTAATTATTCTGTTTTTTTAGGTGGGTTTACTTAGTAGGGTGCGCAATGCGCACCTTACTACCTGGTATTAGTAGGGTGCGCATTGCGCACCTTACCCCTAGCCCTAGGGTCTAAATCCACTTTTTGACCTTAGTCATGTCAATTAATCTTTGCACCAACACTGGATTTTTCAGATGTCGCAGCTTTCTTGATTTCTGAAGCAGCTTGGCGGCTGAAAATTTGAAAATAGATAGAAACAAAAAATTCTTTGACAGGAAAAAGTATAAATGTCAAAGGATTGATTGTCACGATGATATTGCGGGCATCGGCTTTAGCTTGTTTGACAATTTGCTGGGCTACCCAATCTGGAGACATGATGCCGATCGGATTTAAGTTGCTTTTAAACGGCCCTAAAATTAGTTTTCGGACTATGCAAGGTGCATCCAGCCGCCGCAGGGTTACTAAGTCTCCCAAGGCGCGTTTGCTAAGTTCGTAGACGGGACTGAGAGCGGGAATTACTTCGGCTTCAGAGGTGTTGACCCAAACTTCTTTGTTGGCTATATTTTCGTTAGTACGGACGGTTAGGAAAAAGAGTTCCATCAGCCGCAACGCGGAAAAAGCGTTGATTTCGTAGGAATTGGCGATCGCCTCTCCAGTTCTTGATCCCTGCCCATTAATCCCGTGATTAATGACAAGAATATCGACTTTTTCTAACAATTCTGCTAAGTCTGCCTCTTGACTTATTTGCCAATTTATGGTTTTTATCGGCAAATTTTCCCCGTCAAGATTCAAAGTAATTGTTTGATTTCCCGAGGTGAGGGCGATGACTTTTGCACCCGCTTTATGGAGGTGTTTTAGCAGCAAATGTCCTAAAGTTCCCGATGCACCGGTGACGGCTACAGTTTTGCCTTTAAGAGAAAGTGCAGTGCCCATGAGTTTGTCTATTAAGGTGAAAGTACCGCAATAGTAAGCATTTTGATTGTCGAAGTGGTGCCGCCAGTGGTAAGGTTTATTCACAAACCATTTGGAAGGCGGAGTGAGGAAGTCTCCCGGCTGGTGGGTGATGTCGGTTAATTCGTCTGCACCTTTGATGCCACAACCACGGGCGATCGCACTTAACAAAAAGCCTAAAGTATAAACACAACCCGCTGCTGCACCCCAGTGATATTCCGGCAGCCAGAAATAGGCTACAACCCACAGCAACAAGCCAAAAACCATCATTACCACAGCTTCGGGCACGTCGTTACGCCAGTGTGCTTGCTTGTAAATTGTCTCGTTAACGGGGGTCAAATTCGGGCGGAAAACGCGGTGGTGCCATGAGTGTAGCTTGTACAGCGGTGGCACATAATGGGAGGCGACGTGATAAAAGTCTCGGATTATTTCTGCCCAGAAGACAGAAGCTATTGCCAAAGCGCCGACTATCCAGTAATTTATCATACTCGCACCAATTTGAAATATTTAGATATTGTCTTCTTTGTAAGATAACTCAAAATGGCTTTTCTGGCTAGTCTGGAAGTAGACTCAGGCGTTTTAAAATCTGCAAAACGCGGTACAATTCATTGCCGGGATTGGAAATCACAAATTCAGCCGATCGCGCATACTGCGGAGTTTCGCCTCTGACTAACTTGACAAAATTGAAGTTAGCACCTGTGGAAATCATGCCAAAAGTAGGAGTTTCGGGATCGGGATCTGCTAGCATATATGTCAGGAGTTGGGCAAGTGCTTCGTCTGTGGAGAAAGCAAGTTGTTTGGATTCAATTACTGTCACCCACAAGTTTGCTTTCATAATTAGGATATCTATTCTGCCTTCGATGATTCTGCCTGAGTCTTCTTCTTGAATGGCGATCGACTTTTCGGCTTTGACTTGAAAAGGAGACTCATAGAGACCGGCAATAAACAATAGGGGACTGATAATTGTTAGCTTGACTGCATTTTCTAATACAGGCGGGGAGTCTACCAAGTTGTAGTATATGTTTTGGATGCGATCGAGCAATTGTTTCTCTATGTCAGTTACTTCGGGCAAGTTTTCTTGCCATTCTCGGAAAAACTCCTGATTCCGAACTCGCTGTAAACCGAAGTTATCTATTAAATAGCGGAGGTTGATGTCTCTTGATTGTAGTTTTTGCATTATGGATAAAAGTTTTTATGGTTATTAATAAGTTTAGCATGATTGGGATTTTTAACCGCAGATAAATTCTGATCAACGCAGATTGACGCAGATGAAATGCAGGGTGAGTGGATTTTTATGAGATGTCTTTTTAGTGGGATTTGCGATCGGCCGTTTGCTGTTTTTGTGCAGCTTGCATTTCTAGTTGTGGCACTGTTACAAAACGATATCCTTGCTGTTTGAGTTGGGGAATAGCAGACAACGCTTGGACTGTATTGTGTCGGCTAGCGCCGCCGTCGTGCATTAATACGATCGCCCCCGGTTTGGCTTGGGAAAGCACCCTAGGGGCGATCGCAGATGCCGGAGGTTGCAGAAAGTCTTTAGGAGCGATCGACCACAGGACAACTACATAGTTTTTCTTTTTAGCATAATCCGCTAAACCGTTATTTAATCGGCCGCCGGGGGGCGAAATAATCAACTTTTTGCCGCAGTCGATCGATAAATATGAACGCCTGTATGATCAATTTCATCCGATGCTATTTTTTGATTAACATCGTGATAATAATGATGCCAGGTATGGCCGAGCGCATTTCCGGCTTGCACAACTCGCTTGGCAATTTCGGGATATTCTCGCAAATTTGCACCCAAGCAGAAAAAGGTAGCTACCACCTGATGTTTTTGCAACACTTCTAATATCTTCAAAGTCTCAGGCGAAGGGCTATCATCAAATGTGAGGGCGATAACTTTTGAGTTGTTAATACTTGCTTGGTAAACAATTTGTCGGCGAAATTGCGTCGGTGGTGCGAATACTAAAGGCTGTCTGGAGGTTTGGGAGAGGGAGTTGCGGCGGGAGAATCCGGTGTTTTTAAGTAAATCCACCTTCAGAGCGGATTAGACAGCAGACTGACATGGATTAAAAGCTTGAGCTTGATTATATCTAAAAGGGGTTGACTGAGCTAAAAGCTTTGTCCATCAAGATTTGAGAACTCTTAACCATCCTGTAAATTATGGCTGCGTAAATTTTTAGCAGGGAGCTGATAAGTAAATGAACACGTAACAGCCGTGAGGCTCCCAAAGCTTTATGTCCCCAGCTTCCAAACGCAGCAAGAGATGCCAACTTCTGGAACTTTACGGAAATCACTGCCACTGGTGCAACAAGTCGATGCAGAAATCAGAAAGAACCATTGAACACTTACTCCCTAAAAGCCGGGGCGGATCTAATGCACTCTCCAACCTGCGTTTAGCCTGCTTCAATTGCAATAATTCGCGTGGAAATAGCCTTTTACCTCCTCCCGGCAAGAATTTACACATATCTAGAACTCAACCACATGATAAAATAGCTTAGGATTTTCGCACGATCGCGAATTTTCATAGCTAATAAACAAACTAACTTGCTCCTCAAAAAAGTCGCATGGATGACCTAGATGGACGGTTAAGCGCTCTAATTGCAGAGATACGTCAAAATCCAGCTAACAGTAGAAAATGGCGAACAGCCATGAACAAGCTGTTATGGCAAATTCAACAACTACCAGGACTCAAAAAGTCATCTCATCCANNTTAGTCGCGAGATTGATAAATTTCAGCCGCGATCGCCTTCTGTTTCAAAAAGTTTGGTTAACTGGATTAACGGCACTTTGCGTTGGCGAATTCAAGATTTGTATTCTCCTGACAAAGATGCTGCAATTAGTTTAGATGCACCGATCGCGGTGGATGCTGGGGAAACAACTCGGATCGAACTATTACCCGATTTTACGCTCAGCGGGTTGGATGGCATGATTGAAAGTGTTCAGAAAGAAACCACTCAGCGCATTGGTCTCGAACTAGAACTTTACATTGAGCAAGATCCAGAAGGCAAGCTAAAAAATAGCTACCCTCGTTCTTACCCGGAGTGTAACTGCCAATTCCTCAGCCTGAGAAGAGTGTTAAAAGAACCCCCAGACAAGTTTAAAGACTTAGCAAAAGAGTTAAATGTTAAGTACACAACTCTGAATTCTCACTGGGATAGAAAATGTGAACCTTCGTTGCAAGAAATAGCCCGCAATCTAGGATATAAACAGGAATCACAACCATGAACATTGCAGAACTCCCTCTATTAACAGTACCGCTAGAGTTAAAAGCTCACGAAATGGCGCGACAGTTGGCAGCCGTTCAAAGTACAGTCCAAAAAGGAAAACGAGTTTACTTGAATGCACTGGCAGTTTACGCGGTTCACAGCTATTTAAAATGGCTGCAAATTGAAACTGATTTGAAATTTTCTGATAGCTTCAATCCAGCAAAAGTCGCCCTAGCTAATATCGCGGATTTGGTAATTCCTGGCATTGGCTCCTTAGAATGTCGCCCGGTTTTACCCGGAGAAACAGCCATTTTCTTGCCCGAAGAAATAATAGAAAATCGGATTGGATATGTGGGAGTACAATTTAGCGATCGCCTTGACTCCGTGCAACTATTGGGATTTGTTCCCAGCTTAGATAGCTCAAATCCACCGCAACAAATAGCAGTAGCAGAACTGATGCCGATCGACGCTTTAATTGAACAGATTACTCGTTTAGAAGAAGCGATCGCGTTCTTAGAAACTAACGATCCAGTGGCGATACAGGTACGCTCCACGATCCAAACTCAATCGCAGAGCAATATTGTTGCCCAATTAGAGCGTATTTATCGAACTTGCGACGAGTACGAGTGGCGGTACGCAGGGGGAGAGATGTTAGCTGGGAGTGCCGCAGGAGGGGAGTTTACTCGTGAAAGTGTAGATAGCGCTGACACTGATTTAGAAGATTTAGCCGAAGCACTGCTGGAGAAGTTAGCAGAAATATGGAGGGATGCTGCGTAATTTTGGAACGGATAGCTGATGTGTATATGTAGTCTCCATTCGTAACCTGTAAAGAATATGGCAAAAGGATTCGGCCCGAAGAAAACTCCCCAAACAACCAAACGCCA
>DMYK01000175.1 GCA_003483675.1 Microcoleaceae cyanobacterium UBA11344 | reverse complement strand
TCAAACTCAGGAAGAATTGGAACAGTCGCAATCGCAACTGCACAAAACTCGGCAAGAATTAGAACAGTCGCAGTCGCAACTCCACAAAACTGCGGGGGAATTAGAGAGATGGCGTTTTCAGCAAAGTGCTGTCAAAAATACAGATGAAAACAACCAGGTGCAGTACGGCGTCCTAGTCTGGGAAGCCTGGTATGCTTATCGCAACCACGATAGGGCTGGGATGTCTCATTCTCTACAGAAATCTTTGAATTGTACGCCTTTCTCACCGACAGAAACTATTGTGAACTGGTTGGAAAATTTTGGTCGCTTTTCCTTGGAAAAAGGCGAGTATCTCGATACGAACTCCCTGAGTAATTCACTCGAATGGAAAGAATTGATGAGGCGTGTTCTTGCTGTTAAAACCAAAGTAGGGCGGCTCTAGGTTGAGGTGGCGGGAACATTAGGCTTAAATCCGAGTCTCGTGTTTAAAATAGCCACCGGGAAGCTGCGATCGCGAACATCACCTGGTATAGTTAGAAAGCTGGGATTCTCCCGTCTCGCAACGCGGGTATGCAAGCCCGTCAGAGTTGGAAATTACACCATTTAGTTCAAAGATGCTGACAAAGAACACAGAAAAATATCTTGATTTTGAAACTTGTAAAGAGGTACTTGCTAATTTCCGAGAGCAGAACCGTAAGATAGTTCTCTGTCATGGGGTGTTTGACCTGCTTCACCCCGGTCACATTGCCCACTTGCAAGAAGCCAAAGCTTTGGGAGATGTATTGGTAGTTTCCATTACCGCAGCTCATTACGTCAATCGTGGCCCCGGAAGACCTGTTTTTTCTGACGATTTGCGACTTTATTCTATTGCCTCTTTAGCTTGCGTAGACTACGTGCTATTGGCTCCTGTTGCCACAGCTTTAGATGTGCTCGATCGCGTTCAGCCAAATTTTTACTGCAAAGGTCACGAATATGCTGACCACAGTCAAGATGTTACTAAAAATATTGACCGGGAAGCCGATCGAGTCAAAGCTTATGGTGGTGAAATTCGCTATACAGGCGAGATTGTCTTTAGCTCAACAAGGCTGCTAAACAACTACACGGATGTGTTGCCACCGCAGATCAAAAGCTATGCCATCCAATTCAGCCAGCAATACCCTTTTGAGGCGATTCGCAAGGGCGTTGATGCGATGCAAAAGCTCAAAGTCCTAGTATTAGGCGACGTCATTATTGATGAATTTGTTCACTGTACAGTGCAGGGTTTGACTTCTAAAGGCAGAGTTATTTCGACTCGCTTTTTGAAGAAAGAGCAGCATCTAGGGGGTTCTTTGGCTATTGCCCGCCACATCGCTAGTTTTGTAGACTCTGTAACCGTGGCTGGTGTGGTGGGGAATGAGCCAGACATTCACAGCTTGATTTTGAATAACATAAATGGCGGTATTCGCCTAGATTTACAATATGAAAATGGTGCGGCAACCACAACCAAACGCCGTTACATTGAGCGGCAGGGAATGAGGGATAATTACAGCAAGCTGTTTTCTATTAATGAGCTGCAAGAAGAAGGGCCTGCTCCCAATTATCGGCAAAATTTGTTAGATCGTTTGCGGAAAACGATTCGGGATTATGACATGGTGGTGGTGGCAGATTATGGACATGGATTGCTAGATTCTGAACTGATGGATTTGGTTCAAAATGAAGCTCCTTTTTTAGCTTTGAACTGCCAAACAAATAGTGCAAATTACGGCTATAACTTAATTACTAAGTACCGCCGAGCTGATGTTTTTTGCTTGGATGAACAAGAACTACGCTTAGCTTTTTCTAGCCGTTACGGAGACCACAATTATCTGCTTAAAGGTTTGTTCCAACATCTAGATGCTCAGCAAGGATGGCTCACTTTAGGTTCTTCGGGAGCGTTGGGAATGAATGCTAAAGGAGAAGAAGATGTGAGTCCAGCAATGACTTTGGCGGTGAAGGATACAATTGGGGCGGGTGATGCGTTTTTTGCTCTGGCTAGCTTGAGCGCGAAGTTGGAATTACCGATCGCAGTTGGTTCGCTGCTGGGGAATTTGGCTGGGGCGATCGCGGCTAATACTCTTGGGAATGCTGAACCAGTAGAAAAAGCTCGGTTGTTGAAATTTGCTACTACAGTTTTAAAGGTATAAAGATGCCATCTTTTAGCAAGCCGCAAGCAATTTTGTGCGATCGCGATGGCACTCTAATTGAAGATAGCCACTTCCTCAGCCACCCCGACCAAATTGAGTGGATTCCGGGAGTGCTGGAGGCGCTAAAATTCCTGAATACTCAGGACATCCCAGTATTTGTGCTGACTAATCAATCGGGAGTAGCTAGGGGTTATTTCCCAGTGGAAGCAGTGGGGGTAGTTAATGGTAAAATGCGACGGGATGCTGAAGCTGCGACCGGGGCGATCGCAGATTTTTATTACTGTCCCCATCACCCGCAAGGTCAAGTTATCCAGTATAGTTACGTTTGTGACTGTCGCAAGCCGTCGCCTGGGTTATTTCTCCAAGCGATCGCCCACCATAGTTTAGATCCGACGCGATGCTGGGCGATCGGGGATAGACTCAGGGATTTAGAGCCTGGTTTGCAGTTAGGTATGAAAGCTTTTCTGGTTAAAACTGGCTATGGAATACAGGAACAGCAAGAGTTGTCTAAATCTCCATTTTATGAGCAAATAACGGTAGTTTCGTCAATGCCAGAAATTATGGATTTAATCCAAAATGAGTCAAAAATGTTGAATGTAACACCTTGAGTGGGATAATTAATATTAGACATCTGGCAAAGAGCCCGTCAAGGGTTTATTAACCCGCACGGGTGGTCAGAAACCGGGTTTTTTACCGAATCTGCGATGATCCAACGAAGTATTTCGTGAAACAACCCGGTTTCTCGGCCCCAATGCGTAAGTCCTACCAAGTTCAAAGTAATTGAGGAATTTAGGGTGAATCAAATGCAACAAGTTTTAGTCACAGGCGGAGCGGGTTATGTGGGGGCTGTTCTAGTCCCTAAACTACTTCAAGCTGGATATCGAGTTAAGGTTGTGGATTTGTACATTTATGGATCAGATGTTCTATCCGCAGTCAAAGACCATCCGGGGTTAGAAGAGATTAAGGGAGATATTCGCGATCGCCCACTCCTCGAAAAAATTATACCCGGATGCGATGCTGTTATCCATCTAGCTTGCATTTCTAATGACCCCAGTTTTGAATTAGATCCTGGCTTGGGTAAGTCTATTAACTATGATGCTTTTGTTGACTTAGTAGATGTTGCTAAAGTCAATGGCGTTAAGCGGTTTATTTATGCTTCATCTTCCAGCGTTTATGGAATTAAAGAAACCGAAAATGTTGATGAAGAATTGCCACTGCAACCGTTAACAGATTATTCTAAGTATAAAGCTCTTTGTGAAGAAGTGTTGTTAGCAAATCGGGAACCGGGGTTTGTCACCTTGATTCTGCGGCCTGCGACAGTGTGCGGTTATTCTCCTCGCTTGCGGTTGGATTTAACAGTGAATATTCTGACCAATCATGCGATTAATAACGGCAAAATTACTGTGTTTGGAGGAGGGCAAAAGCGGCCAAATATTCACATTGAGGATATGACCGACCTTTATATCAAGTCGCTCCAGTGGGCTGATGACGCGATCGATGGTAAGATTTTCAACGCGGGTTATGAAAATCATACAGTTACGGAAATAGCGGAGATGGTGCGAAATGTGGTAGGGGAAAAGGTAGAAATTGTGACAACTCCTACTAACGATAACCGTTCTTATCATATTTCTTCTGAGAAGATTAAGAGGGAATTGGGTTTTGTGCCACAGCATACGATTGAAGACGCGGTTAAGGATTTAGCTGATGCTTTTCAGGCCAATCTGATCCCTAATTCCATGACCGATATTCGGTATTACAACATTAAGACCATGCAAGGACTGAGCCTTAAGTAAATCAAAGGGAGATTTTAAGACAGAGGGTATTCTATATCATCGATAGACTAAATAATTTTTACTATGACCACAGAACTGCTCAAACAACTCTTTTTCTCGATGCTCCGCATCCGCCGAGTGGAAGAGAAAATCGTCGAACTTTACCCACAACAGGAAATGCGTTGTCCAGTACACTTGTGTATCGGTCAGGAGGCTGTAGCTGCTGGAGTTTGTGCCACCCTTACCCCAACAGATGCAGTGTTTAGCGGTCATCGAGCTCACGGTCACTATCTAGCAATGGGAGGCAACTTGAAGGCTTTTTGGGCTGAAATGTACGGAAAAGCCACTGGCTGTTGCCAAGGTAAAGGTGGATCGATGCACTTAGTAGACTTAGATGCGGGATTTATTGGTTCTACTCCGATTGTGGGGGGTACTATTCCTGTAGGAGTAGGGGCGGCTTTTGGCGCGATGATGCAGAGATTGAATAAAGTGGTTGTTATATTCTTTGGGGAGGGCGCTTGTGAGGAGGGCGTGTTCCACGAGAGTCTTAATTTTGCTGCCCTAAAAAACTTGCCAATTGTCTTTGTATGCGAGAATAATTTTTACTCTGTTTATACGCCTCTGAGTGAGCGACAGCCAGCAAAGCGTGAAGTGTACACCCTCGCTCAAGCACATAATATTCCCAGTTTTCAAGAAAACGGCAACGATGTAGAGCAAGTTTATCAGATGGCGAGGGAAGCCGTTGAGCGAGCTAGAAGTGGAGGTGGTGCAACTTTTTTGGAGTTTAAAACCTATCGCTGGCGGGAACATTGCGGTCATAACTACGACAATCACATAGGTTATCGCACAGAGACCGAATTTCTAGAATGGAAAGAGCGTTGTCCAATTCAGCATACCCAGATGCAATTGTTAAAGCATCGACTTCTGACAGAAGCGGAACTAGAGGAGATGGAAAAGGAGATATCACTCGAACTAGAAGAAGCTATCGCCTTTGCTAAATCTAGTCCTTTCCCAGAGCAGCAAACTATCTTCGATCACATTTATGTGTAGGGTATTCCATGAATCAGCGTGAAATAACTTTTGCCCAAGCAATTAATGAAGCCCTGATGCAGGCAATGGCTGAAGATAGCTCAGTCTACATCATGGGTGAAGGCGTGCCCGATCCTAAAGGCATCTTTGGCACTACACTAGGACTTCTGGAGAAATTTGGCTCGGAGCGGGTTTTGGATATGCCAGTGGCGGAAAATGGTATGACAGGTGTTGCCATTGGTTCTGCCTTAATGGGAATGCGCCCTATTTTAACCCACCAGCGAGTAGATTTTGCGCTCTTAGCAATGGATCAGATGGTGAATAATGCTGCTAAATGGCACTATATGTTTGGCGGGCAACTTTCTGTTCCTTTAGTCATCCGTCTGATTATTGGGCGAGGTTGGGGACAAGGCCCTCAACACTCCCAAAGCTTGCAATCTTGGTTTGCCCATGTACCGGGGTTGAAGGTGGTGATGCCAACTACGCCCCGCGATGCTAAGGGTTTGCTGCTGGCTAGTATTCGGGACAACAACCCAGTGATTTTTTTGGAACACCGATGGTTGCATAATATTGCTGGTCATGTACCCGCTGAAAGCTACACTATAGCCTTGGGCGAGGCGAGAGTGGCTCGCCGCGGTCAAGATTTAACAATTGTGAGCACATCCTACATGACGTTAGAAGCTCTACGGGCGGCAACTTGGCTGAGTGCTGCCGGAGTAGAAGTTGAGGTGATTGACGTTCGCAGTTTGCGTCCACTGGATGCAGAGACTATCTTGGCTTCCGTGCGGAAGACGGGGCGCTTGCTAGTGACTGATACCAGTTGGACTTTCTGTGGTTTTAGCGCTGAAATTGTTGCCTTAGTAGCTGAGAAAGCATACTCTCATCTTTTGTGTTCCCCTTGCCGAGTTGCGTTACCTGATGCACCGACTCCGACAAGCCATGCGGTAGCAAAGTTTTATTATCCCAGAGCAGTTGACTTGTACAAAGCTAGCTGTAAGATGATGGGATTGCAGCACGCAGAGGTAGAGCTAGAGATACTCTCGACTCAGCTAGATGTTCCAGACAAATCTTTTACAGGCCCATTTTAGGAGTGATAGATGACGATTAATCGTAAAATTGCTGTTCTTGGTAGTAATTCATTTTCTGGGAGTGATTTCATTGATCTGCTCTTAGAAGATGGTCAAAATGAAGTGCTAGGAATTAGCCGTTCTCCCGAAAAAGGGTTTCTCTTTTTACCTTATCTACGCCAGAGAAGTTCTCGGTTTCAGTTTCACCAACTTGATTTCAACCGGGATATGGTCAGACTTTTACAAGTCCTAGATGAGTTTTCCCCAGAATATATTGTTAATTTTGCTGCCCAGAGCGAAGTTGCTCCTAGTTGGGTAAATCCCGATCACTGGTTCCAAACAAATACAGTGGCATTGGCTCAGTTAATTAATCATCTGAAAGACCAAAAATACTTACAGCGTTATGTTCATATTTCTTCTCCTGAAGTGTATGGAACTTGTGAAGGTACTGTAACCGAGTTGTATCCAATGAACCCTTCTACACCTTACGCGGCCTCTAAAGCAGCGGCGGACTTACTGCTTTATACTTATTATAAAAATTTCCATTTCCCGTTGGTAACAGTTAGGGCGACAAATGTTTACGGTGCTTATCAGCAACTATTCAAAATTATTCCGCGATCAGCGATTTATTTGAAACTGGGCAAGACTATTGAGTTGCACGGCGGGGGACACGCAGTGAAGTCCTACATTCATATTCGTGATGTTTCAAAAGGCGAACTGGCAGTAATGGAAAAAGGACGGGTTGGAGAAATTTATCATCTATCTCCAGATAGAGGATATGCGGTACGGGAAGTGGTGCAGGGAATTTGCGAGGCAATGAACTGCTCGTTTGCAGAAGCAACAAAGAGCGTTGCTGAACGACTGGGACAAGATGCAGCTTATGTGATAGATTCGACTAAGATCAGAACTGAATTGGGATGGAGTTCGCAAATTTATTTAACTGAGGGACTTGCTGATGTTATCAAATGGGTTGAGCAGTTTTGGGATGAAATTCAGCAGCAACCGCTGGATTATGTTCACAAAGCCTAGTAATTAGTAGTATGCTTAAAACTGAAAAAAAGTGAGGTAAATTAATGAGTAAAAGCTACTTTGATACTGCAAACAAATTGAAACAGGAAGGAAAATTTGAAGAAGCGATCACTTCTTACTCAATGGCTATTGAGCAGAGTCCTAGCTTTTATTGGTCTTACCAAAATTTGGGGGAAACGTTAGCAAAACTGGGTCGATGGGATGAGGCGATTAATGCTTACAGCCATGCCATTGAACTCACCCCTAATTCAGGTTTCTCGCATTACAATCAGGGGGAAGCATTTGCTAAATTGGAGCGATGGGATGAAGCGATCGCTTGTTATCAAAAGGCTCTTGGACTGCATCCAGATGACAATGAAATTAAATATAGTTTAGCAGAAGCTCTGCGACAGCGCAATCAGTTAGGTGTCACTAAGGCAATCGCAGCTTATCAGAAAGCTATAGAATTAAATCCCAATTTGGTCGAGGTTTACCAAAAACTAGCCGAACTGCAACCTGATCACATAGAAAATTGGTATCAATTAGGCAATATTTACACCAAACAGAATCTACAGCAGGAAGCAATAGCAGCCTATAAGCGCGTGATTGCGCTAAATCCTGAAGGGGAGCAAGCTTACCAGTCTTTGCTAGAAATTGAACCGAAAAACTGGGAAATGTGGTGGAAATTAGGCAATTTACACGCCCAACTACAGCATCCTGTCAGAGCCATCGCCGCCTACGAACGAGTTAGAGAATTAAATCCCAATTTGGTCGAGGTTTACCAAAAACTGACCGAACTCCAACCCCAAAACTGGGAAAATTGGTATCAATTAGGTAATTTATCGGCTCAACAGAACCGACGAGAGGAAGCGCTAGAAGCTTACCAGCACGTCATTAAAATCAAACCCAATTTTGTCGAGGTTTACCAAAAGCTAGCCGAACTACAACCTGATCACATAGAAAATTGGTATCAATTAGGCAATATTTACACCAAACAGAATCTACAGCAGGAAGCAATAGCAGCCTATAAGCGCGTGATTGCGCTAAATCCTGAAGGGGAGCAAGCTTACCAGTCTTTGCTAGAAATTGAACCGAAAAACTGGGAAATGTGGTGGAAATTAGGCAATTTACACGCCCAACTACAGCATCCTGTCAGAGCCATCGCCGCCTACGAACGAGTTAGAGAATTAAACCCCAATTTTGTCGAGGTTTACCAAAAACTGACCGAACTGCAACCTGATAACATAGAAAATTGGTATCAGCTAGGTAATTTATCTGCTCAACAGAACCGACGAGAGGAAGCGCTAGAAGCTTACCAGCACGTCATTAAAATCAAACCCAATTTTGTCGAGGTTTACCAAAATATCCTGCAAGTCCAACCGGACAACTGGGAAAATTGGTTACAGCTAGGGAATCTCTACACTCAACAAAATCAGTGGGAAGAAGCAATAGCCGCGTACCGCCGAGCCATTATCCTTAACCCAGATTATTATGAGTCTTATAATAGCTTAGGTAAGGCGTTAACACATCAGGGTAAACTTGTTCAGGCTATTGTCATTTATCAGCAAGCCCTCACTGTTGCTCCTAACTTACCAGAAGCGCATTGCAACTTAGGAAATGTGCTCGTACAGCATAGTCAATATGATCTGGCGGTGGAGAGTTATCAGCAGGCTATTGCTATCAAACCAGACTTTGCAGAAGCTTACTTCCAACTTGGCAACGCTTTCTCATGTCAGGGTAAGCCAAATGAGGCTATTATGAGCTATCAACAGGCAGTAGCCCTTAAATCAGACTGGGAAGAAAATCAATTTAACAGCCTTAATGTTGAACTTGCAAAATTAGCGAATAATCAGCGCCCTATTAGCAACAAGTCGATAGCATTTGCCGGTCACTTTGTAAATCAAGTGATAAATATTATTGTCCGAAAGTACCACAGAACAGTTTTTTGGGGAGATGGGCTACTTAATTTTGACAAGGCTATGGGCTTTTGGAATGACGATATTTTTTCACGGGCATTTAATCAAATTAGAGGTAATTATCAGCATTTTGCTCAAGAGCAAACGGATGGAATTGCTTGGCGGCTACATACCTTAGTTTGGGCAGCCCGAAATGCAGTAAATCTTGTCGGAGATTTTGTAGAGTGCGGTGTATTTAAAGGAGATATGAGTTGGGTTATAGCTAATTGTGTAGACTTGACGAAAGTTGAGAAAAACTTTTATCTGTATGATACCTTTGAAGGTTTCTCTGATAAATACTCGTCTCCAGAAGATTTCCCTACAAATCCATACTTTTTGGATTATGCTGACCGAGCGTATAAGATACCAAATCTCTACGAAACAGTGAGGCAAAGATTTGAAAAATTTGAAAAGGTTCGAGTTGTTAAAGGTGTATTGCCTGACATACTCGCAGAAAATTCTCCGTCTCAGATTTCTTATCTTCATATAGATTTAAATTCTCCTAATGCAGAAATAGGTGTACTCAATACTTTGTTCGAGCGTGTTGTATCTGGTGGTATAATTATCTTTGATGATTATGGTTTTATCGACCACGAAAACCAAAGGAATGCAGAAGATGAATGGTTCCGGGAAAGGGGATATACCATTTTAGAACTTCCAACATCCCAGGGCATGGTTATTAAAAGATAATTAAGTTCAGTGCAAATAGTTAAGGTTTAAGGTTTAATAAAAAAGATGACCAACTACTTTGAAGAAGCTAATAAACTCAGACAAGAAGGCTTATTACAGGAAGCGATAGCTTACTATAAAAACGCCCTAGAGCAGAACCCGGATTTTTATGCTTCTTATCACAACTTGGGAGAAACCTTGGCAAAACTAGGTCGATGGGATGAAGCTGTTTATGCCTACCAACAGGCTTTAGAACTTAATCCAAACTCAATTTCTTCATGCCAAAATTTGGGCGAATCCTTGGCGAAACTGGGTCGCTGGGATGAAGCGATAACCTGCTATCAAAAAAATGTAGACCTGGCTCCAGACGATTATAAAAATCACTACAATTTAGCAGAGGCATTGAGGCAGCGAACTTATTTAGATTGTGCTAAGGCCATAGATGTTTACCAGCCAGTTATTCAACTTAATCCAGAATTTGTAGAAGGCTACCAAAAAATCCTCCAGCTTCAACCCGAAAATTGGGAAGTTTGGTTTGAATTAGGAAATCAATTAGCGAACCAAAATCAAAAAGCAGAAGCAATAGAAGCCTACAAGCGTGTTATCGAATTAAATCCTGATCTTGTGGAAGCCTATCAAAAGCTCCTCGATCTCGCTCCTGATAACTGGGAAGTATATTTGCGCTTAATTCAGATCCATGCTAAACAAGGTCAATGGAAGGAAGTAAATAATTTAGCCTGGGTACTAAGTAAGCAGGGGTTAATTAGTCAGGCAATTCAAATTTACCAGCAGGTAGTTGCTCATAATCCCAACTTAGTAGAATCTCACTACAATTTGGCAAATTTTCTGCTCGATCAAGGTCAGTTGAATCTGGCAATTCAAAACTATGAGCAATCTATTAGGATTAAACCAGATTTTGTAGAAGCATTATCTAAGCTAGCTGAAGCAATGCGACGGAACAACCAGCTAGAAAAAGCAATCTACTACTGCAAAGAGATTATAAAAATTAACCCTAACTCTGTAGAAACTCATTTCCAATTGGGGAATAACCTTCTCTTACAAGGCAAACGAGATGAAGCACTACGCAGCTATTATCGGTCAAACCAAATTAAGTTAGCCGAAGCCCGAAATCAAGGGGAAATAGGGACAATATGTTTGTGCATCTTACCCAAATCTGGCACTGTCTATATTATGAATTCCTTAATGGATGGATTGAGTTTACCACCCTATTCACCTGAGCATTTGTGCGTAGAAGGTGTTTGGCCTGATTATTACTGGAAAGTGCAATCGTCAGAATTATTTAAGAAGTCAGTATCTTGTATAATGGCGGCTAATCATACTAATGCTAACGATTGGAATTTATTTACTATAAGTATGGTAGTAGATAGGCTAGTAGTCAATATTCGCGATCCGCGTCAAGGACTTCTATCCCTAATACACTACTGGGATAACCTATATAGGGAGATGATTGATAAAGGTCAAGAGCAGGCATCACATTATTTGATATCATTTTCATGGTTCCCAGAAAACTATTTTTTTATGCCGCTGACAGATAAGATCACTTGGCAAATAAATAATTTTTATTTGCCCCAGGCTATTAAATGGATAGAAGGTTGGTTAGACGCTGAAGCAAACCCTTCATTTTATCCGAAAATCCTATTTACTAGGCATGAAGATTTAGCAAGTAATCCTCAAGGTTTTTTTCAGTCAATTTTGGATTTTTATGAAATAGAAAAATCTCGCTTTAAATTCCCCCAAAAACCAGAATTTAAGCAGGGAACTCATCACCGGAAAGGAAGGATTGACGAGTGGCGGGAAGTATTCACAGCAGAACAGGCAGAAAAATCTTCTAGCATGATTCCTAAGCGTATGCTAGAAAGATTTGGATGGGCCGAAAGATAAATATTCCTGAACATCAACAAAATGAATCAAATTATGAAGATGCTACCCCAATTTAAAGAAGTAACAGAAAACTACTTTCAGACTGCCAATAAACTAAAGCAGGAAGGTCAATTAGAGGCAGCAATTGCTTTCTACTCGAAAGCAATTGAACAAAACTCACAATTTTACTTGTATCACCACAATATGGGGGAAGTATTGGCACTGCTAGGTCGCTGGGATGACGCAGCCACATCTTACCGTATGGCGATAGAACTTAACCCTAAATCTGCTTGGTCTTACCATAATTTAGGAGACGTTTGGGCAAAACTCGGTCATTTCGACCAGGCAATTCTTTTTTATCGTTACGCGATCGAGCTTAATCAAAAATATTATGGATTTTACAACAAGTATGGTCAAACTTTTTATCAATTGGCTATTGGCTTTAACCTAGAATCTTTACAGGAAGACATAGAACTATGCAAAAGATTAGACAAATCGCTACATTCCGATAAAAAGCAAGACTCTCTAACTGAGCTTTGCTACCTTGATGACGAATTGTTTTTGCAGATAAGCGAGCGACTCAATAATGAAGATTTTGTAGAGAAAGCTTATCTTACATACTTGAAACGAACACCAGACATGGAGGGCAAAAATCACTATATTCGGCATCTTGGAGAAGGTATGACTCGTCAAGAACTTGTCTCTGGATTCCGTCAATCCCCAGAGTTTGCATCCCTATTAAAATTCTCGCTCTCCTCATTTTGCCTCCAAGAAGCAATTGCCGCGTACCGTCGTGCAATTGAATTAAATCCCAACTCTAGCAAGTCTAGCGATAGCTTGGGGAAAGCTCTGCTCCAAATGGGCAAGGAACTAGCAGAGCGCGGTCAGATAGATGAGGCAATTGAGAATTACCAGCAGGCAATCCCCCTACCCGGGCAAAATATTTTAGCAGAAGCACATTACGCTCAGGGAAATGCAATGGCACAGCAGGGGAAAATAGATGAGGCAATTAAGAGTTATCGGCAGGCAGTTGCTATTAAACCAGATTGGGCAGAAGTACACTTTAATCTTGGAACTGCCCTTTTCAAGCAGGACAAACTGGAAGAGGCAACAGATAGGTTTCAGAAAGCCACAGACATTCAACCAGAGTGGGCACAAGCACACATCCAACTCGGAAATACCTTGTTAAAGCAAGACAAGCTGGAAGAATCAAGAGCAAGCCTTCGGAAGGGGCTTGATCTTGAACCCAATTCAGCACCTTTGCACACGCAAGTTGCATATTTCTTTTTAGAATCCGGTCAGTTCGATGACGCAATTGCTCTCTACAAAAAAGCGATCGCGATTCAGCCCGATGCCGCAGAACTATACTTGGGTCTCGGAACAGCGTTTTTGCAGTATGGAAAACATGATGAGGGAGTTGCCAGCTTTCAACAGGCGATCGCTCCCAAGCCAGACTGGATACATACATATTTGGCAATGGGGTCTCAGTTATTTATCAGCGGTAAGATCGATGAAGCAAATCAAGCATGGCACACAGCAATTGAAGCGCAAAATAAATTTGCTAAAGAGCATCAATTAGATACGTTGCAAATTCGGTTGCTCGACCCTCGCAGTTGGCTCTTAGCCCTCGGTCACATTGCTTGTTTAGATGTTTATCTGAAGATGATGATGCTGGGCTGGAAGCCAGCCCAAAAAATTATGATGCTGGTGACTCCAGACACTAAAGTGCCTAACCGATCTTTCTTGAACTACTGGAGCCGTTATATAGAATTCGTATCCGATCCTTCGCAAATGCCGGTTTCGGGTCAGTTAGCAGATTACATCACAGACTACTATTGGGCTGCTACTTTACCTAATGGGAAAACACTGATGTACTCTACCCAGGCTGCGGCAGTTGTTTACAAGCAGTGGGAATCTGAAAACCGGCCGCCATTGCTCTCTTTATCAGCTTCAGATACCGAGCAGGGCTGGGATTGCTTGCAAAAGCTCGGCGTACCAAAAAATGCTTGGTTTGTTGGTCTGCACGTTCGAGAGCCAGGTTTTCACCGGAAGTGGAATAAAGTACATCCTGCCACCCGCGATGCTGATATTAATAGTTACTTGCTAGCAGTTGAATCCATCACAGCGCGTGGTGGGTGGGTAATTCGCATGGGAGACCCAGACATGGCACCGCTGCCAAAAATGGATCGAGTGCTCGACTATGCCCACAGCAAATTTAAGAGTGATAGGATGGATATTTTTCTTTGTGCAACCTGTTACTTTTTTTTAGGTACAAGTTCTGGTCTAGCTTGGGTAGCACCTACTTTTGGCGTTCCTTGCGCTCTCACCAACTGGACACCAATAGGTATCCCCCCAGCTTTTCCCAAAAACATATTTATTCCTAAGCTTTACTGGTCAAACAGTGAAAATCGCTATCTAACTTTTTTAGAAATATTTGATTCTCCAATGATTTACAAAGAATTTAGAAAATACTTTGATTCTATAAACGTATCCGTCATGGATAATACAGCCGAAGAAATAAATGATTTAGTTCTGGAAATGTTAGAAAGTATAGAGGGAACAATCAAGTACACAAAAGAAGATGAATACTTACAGCAACAATTCCATAAGCAAGCGGTGGCTCATGGAATCTACAGAGGTAGTCGTTTAGGACAGGCTTTTTTAAGGAAATATGCCTATCTTTTGCCTTAAGCTTAATTTCATAAATGCTGAAATTAATGCTTAGGTCAAGTTGATCCTCCACAACTGTTGACTTGCCATAAACTTAATATACTGCTATGGTTCAGATAAGTTGAATTATAAAGTTCTCTAACACCCAGTCTCAAAGGATAGATTGCTTATGACTGTCGCCAGCCCCAGCTTAGTCAGCACAATAGCTTCTCACCAGGAAGAAGATAATCACCTAATTACGGTTTTTCAATCTTTTCTCAACACCCTAGCGTTTTCTAATCCCAAGCAGCTTATTTTCATCAACCCACAACTGGTTCCCGAAGATGTCTTCGACGTAGCGACTGCCAGAAATCGAGGCTACTATGCTTACCCCCCCATCGGATTAATGCACCTGGCAGCGATCGCCAGGGAAGTCAATCCCCAAATAGATATCCAGGTGATAGACCTCAACTATGAAATCCTGCGGGCTGCTCAATCGAATGAATTTTCTTACCAACGCACTTGGCAAGAAATTCTCCTCAACAACATTAATCCTGAAAATGACCCCTATGTTGTCATCACCTGTATGTTTGGCAGCACGATGCCCATCTTTGTTGACTTAGTGCGGTTCATTCAAGAAAACTTTCCGAATCTCCCTATTCTCTCAGGCGGCGTTCAAGCCAGCTATGACTATAAAGAACTACTGACTAAAAAGCTTTGCAATATTCTCTTCCGCAAAGAGGGAGAAACCCAGTTCAAGGCTTTTATGGAGTCCTGTCTAACAGGGAAAGCCGTGTCTCTCCCTTGGGGAGCAGCTTTTGAATATGGCGGTCAAGTCTATGAACTGGGTACACCAGGGCCTGGCGTAGAAGATTGGGACAGAGACATTAGACCCTATTACGACCTCCTAGACATCCAAAACTATCACAAGTATGGTTCCTTAGCTGCCTTCTCCCGCTACAACGGCGAAGAAAAAAGTTTTGCCACAGTTTTGAGCAATCGTGGCTGTCGTGCTCAGTGTACTTTCTGTACCGTTCGCGACTTTAACGGACAGGGGGTGAGACAGCGCTCAGTAGAAAGCGTAATTGAGGAGATAAAATTTTTAGTGCGGGAAAAAGGCATCAAACAAATTGACTGGCTTGACGATGACTTATTGTTTAATGCCGATCGCTCCCTAGAACTCTTTAAGCGGCTGGCCGAAGAAGTTCCCGAACTAGAATGGGTTTGCAATAACGGGCTCATTGCCGTTGCCGTCACGGAAGAGATCATGTACTGGATGGTCAAATCCGGGCTCAAGGCATTTAAAGTTGGGATTGAAACCGGGAATGACGAAATGCTCAAACTGGTCAAGAAGCCCACAACCAAGCCAGCCCTACTAAAAAAGAGTAAACTCTTTAAGAAGTATCCCGAAGTCTTCCTCAGTGGCAACTTCATCATCGGTTTTCCCAACGAAACCTTTGGGCAAATGATGGATACCTACAACTTTGCCCGCGAACTCAACTGGGACTGGGCAAGCATCTACATCTGCCAACCCCTAAAAGGGACAGAAATGTTTTCGGCTTTCCAAGAGTTGGGAGATGACGGCTGTGAAGTCGAAAACTACGACAAAACCCTCAACCCCGGTCGCTCGTCCAAACGCGGCGAATTTGGCATACTTGCTGGTAAGGGAACTTCGCATATTCTCACAGGCAAAGACATTTTTAACTTTCCCTACGACTCAGTACCCAGTCGCGAACAGTTAAAAGAGATTTGGTTTACCTTCAACTTTGTCGCCAACTTCCTAGACAATCCCAATTTTGCTCCAGGGGGAAATCCAGCCAAGATAGTTCGCTGGTTTGAGTCTATTCATTGGGGTTATCCCTATGATGCGTCAATGTGTGCTGGTTTGGTGAAAGGCTACAAGCTACTGGGCAACCAAGAAAGAATGAGCTTTTATCAACAGAAGTTTCTAAGCATTGTCTCAGAATCCTCTTATTGGCAACGCCGAATTCAGGAGTTTGCAGAGATGTTAGAATTTGCTGAAGTAGATTTGCCAGCCCAGAAGCGCGAACGCACAGTTGCATAATACTGGTAAAATGTGATTGAGCGACAAATCAAGCTGTTCTGATGTCATGCTGAAATCAGGAAATCAATTTCTTATAGATTTGCCAGCCAATTTCAGCGTGATTACTACCACAAACTCGCCAAAAACAATAGATATCTTGCGAAAGTCCTTCAAACCCTGATTCTTATGTACGGAATTATAAGCGTTTCAGCTAGTTTCGCAAGATGTCTAATGAACAAATTAACCCCGGAGAGAAGGAGATATCAATAAAGTGACCGAAATCAACCTGATGGATCAGTACCCCCGCACCAAGCGCCCCATCGAAGAGCGGGGTAAACAGTTAACAGAAGAACTACGCTCCATTTCCGGGCAGTACGGCAAGGAATATTTTGACGGGGATCGCATTTACGGCTACGGTGGCTACGACTACCACCCCCGCTTCTGGCAAGCCACTGTCCAGCGGTTTAGAGACTATTACAACTTAGCTGAAGATGCCAGTTTATTGGATGTAGGCTGTGCCAAAGGTTTCATGCTGTACGATTTCAAACAGCTAATGCCGAAGCTCAATATCACTGGTATTGATATTTCCGAGTATGCCTTAGCCAATGCCAAAGAAGAAGTCAAATCCTATCTCCAGCTTGGCAATGCCAAAGAGTTACCATATCCAGATAACTCTTTCGATTTGGTAATTTGCATCAATACCGTTCACCAACTACCTTTAGAAGAATGTAAGCAATCCCTCAGAGAAATTCAGCGAGTCACTCGCGGTCATGCCTTTATTACTGTCGATTCTTGGCGGAATGAATCTGAAAAAGAGGCCATGAGCAAATGGTATTTAACAGCCAAAACCTTCATGTCTACTGAAGATTGGGTTAAGCTATTTGAAGAAGTGGGCTACACAGGCGATTACTACTGGTTTATTGCAGAATGAAAACTAAAGCAGCCGTCCTCTACGAACTTAATCAGCCCCTCCAAATTGAGGAGTTAACCTTACCGACGCTTAAACCTGGTCAAGTCCTGGTAGAAATCACCCATAGTGGAGTTTGCCACAGCCAACTGTTGGAAGCGCGGGGGAAACGGGGACAAGATCGCTTCTTACCCCACACAATGGGGCACGAAGGTGCTGGTATCGTTCGGGAAGTAGGATCAGGTGTGAAGAAGGTAAGGGAGGGTGATCGCGCCGTTCTTTCCTGGATCAAAGGTTCAGGTGCAGATATTCCCTCGACTCAGTACCAAGGTAGTCACGGCATTGTCAATTCAGGAGCCATCAGTACATTTTTACAGTATGGTATCATTTCCGAAAATCGCCTAACGCCCATCCCTGAAACCATGCCACTGCGAGAGGCCGCTTTGCTGGGCTGTGCCATTCCTACTGGTGCTGGTATTGTATTAAATACCCTACAAGTACGTCCGGGCAGCAGTGTGGTAATCTTTGGGGTAGGTGGTATTGGGTTGAGTGCCGTTCTAGCCGCTAACCTGATGAATGCTACTTTGATTATTGCAGTGGATATTTTTGACCACAAGTTAGAACAGGCCAAGGCGTTGGGGGCGACACACGCCATTAATGCCCAAACTCAGGACGTACAGCAGGTATTGGAGGAACTAACAGGGGGTAAGGGAGTTGATTATGCGATCGAGGCCGCTGGGAGGAGACAGACGATGGAAATGGCGATATCTTCCGTCTGCGCCCCAGGAGGATTAGCTGTGCTAGCCGGAAACTTGCCAGCAGGGGAGAGGATTAGCCTCGACCCCTTTGACCTAATTCGCGGTAAAAGAGTATTGGGAACTTGGGGGGGAGAAACGAACCCGGATCGAGATATCCCCAGATATGTTACGCTATATCAAGCTGGAAAGCTGCCACTTGAGAAGATGATTACCGATAGTTACTCTTTGGATGAAATAAATTCTGCTCTAGGAGATTTAGAATCTGGTAGAGTAGGAAGGGCTGTTATATCTAACTGCTCTTTTAAGAGAGACGATCAATACATAAAAGGATACCAGTAATCATTATGGGAATTGGAATTGCAACTATTCTAATGTATAAACACCTACGCGAACAAGGGTATTTCAACAATTTTAAGAGTGTAATAGAATTAGGTTCGCAGGAAATCCCTTTTGATAAGGAACAGATTTCTCAACTGGTAGAGGATTTTTTTGGCTACGTTCTTACTGAAGAAACACCTGTGACAGCTAAAACCCTTTATAAAAGTATGGGATTAGAACTTTATCAATGTATTGATGCAGATGGTCGCCACAATGCTCTAGTATTTGACCTAAATAAAGATATTCAACAAGTTTATGGATTTACCGAACAATTTGATTTAGTTACCAATCACGGGACAACAGAACATTGCTTCGATCAGTACCGCTGTTTTATGAATATCCACAATTTATGTGCAGTGGGCGGACTGATGATTCATGTACTGCCAATCCAAGGGTTTTTAAATCACGGACTGTATAATTATCAACCTTCTTTTTTTTACAACCTAGCTGCGGCTAATCATTACAAGGTAATTAATGTCTATTTAGGTTCCTACAAGTCATCTGATAGTTTGCCCAAAAGCCTGCCAGGTTTAATTCCTTACACAGCGGAAGCACTGCAAACTTTATGCAATCTTGGTGGCAAACCTGATATGGGGTTGTTTGTAGTCCTGCAAAAAACGATAGAAAGTAGTTTTTCGATTCCTTACGATGGGCAATATTTAAAAGTAAGTCTTTTACAAAATGAATATTCCTACCAATCTGGTGAAACAGCAAATGCACCCCCATTGAAAGAAGAAAGCACGGAAGATAGTCAAGAAAAACTAGATAGCAAGATTGTTGAAGCAACCCCCTTGATTGAAAACTTAATTGAAAAAGAGTCAGATCAGTTGCCAACAACACAATTTCACCAAACTGATAATGCTCAAGAAATGATTGATAAAACTAGCAGCAAAGAGGCCCAGTATCAAATTCAGTTCGATACTTTACAAGAGATGGGACCAGTACAAATGGGGCCTTACGCCAGCCATAGCTGGCGCTCAGATCCCAGACGCTTAACCTTCCTGTTGGCACGGTATAAGTTCTGCTCCAAAATATTAGCAGGCAAATCCAACGTGCTAGAAATAGGGTGCAGCGACGGGTACGGGATGCGCCTTCTCTTGCAAACTGTCGATTTCGTTCACGGTGTCGATTTTGACCCTCTATTTATCAATTGGGGAACCAAACACGCACAAGATGAAGCATTGAATTGTAAGTTTTCTGTAGTCGATATTACTGAGCAAGCCCCCAGCGGAATTTACGAGGCGGCTTATTCCCTAGACTTGATAGAACACATTGAGCCTGAAAAAGAACATCTTTACTGGGAAAATATCTGCAAAGTTCTGGAACCTCATGGAGTATTCATCGTCGGTACTCCCAATATCACGGCTTCCCCCTATGCCTCCGAGTGGAGTCAGGAGGGACACATTAACTTAAAGTCTGCTGACAGTTTGAAAACAGCTATGCAGCAGTATTTCCATAACGTCTTCATTTTCTCCATGAATGATGAAGTTGTTCATACAGGCTTTTATCCAATGGCTCATTATCTGCTTGCAATCGGAGTAGGTGTCCGTTAATAGACATCTCCCAAAAAGAATCTTAAACCCTTGCCCTATCTCAACAAAAATCTAATTTCTGGAGATGTCTAATGAATCAGTCAATCAATAACCTAGAGCAACTAGAAAGTCACTTTTATGAACACGGCTGGATGGTTGTAAAACTACCCAACCCAGAGCCAGTCTATCAGACTCGTATTGCTCTACAGCAGGAACTACAAAGGTTAACTGGAAATACCCAAATCACCCTAGAGCAGTATCATCAATTCATAGATGAGGACACAAACCACACAGAGCTACAATTTCAGTTAACTCAATTCTTCCGTAATCATCGGCTTGGTCAGACTATTGTTGCAGCCCAGTTGGATTTTTTTACCGCACTCTTAGGTCGAGATATAAATGTACAGAGCCAACCCTACTTAAGAATTACTCGTCCCGGCAAAACCCAAGACAATGTTGGTTATCATCGCGATACCTTTTATGGCAACAGTCCGTTTGAATTGTCTGTTTTAGTTCCCTATGTAGATGTACCAGCAGCGAGTGCTCTGTCTATTATACCAGGATCTCATACTCGTCCCGACTCAGAGTTTCCCACAACCCAAGTAGAAAGTCCAGACGTGACAAAGGGTTCGGTCAAAAATCAGCTAGGCTTTCTCTATGCTCCAAAAGTAATCGATCCATCCTGCCTTGTAGATATGCAGCCTATCCCTTTAGTATTGGGAGAAGCCTTAGTTTTCAATATTGCTACAATACATGGCAGTGAAGAGAATAAAGGTAATATTTCCCGGTGGAGTTCTGATATTAGACTTGCTAATGCCCTAGCCCCGATGAATCCCTCTCTCAAGGCAGGTTACTATGAAAAGCTAAGTCGTTCTGTCGTGACAGAAGCCGCGGAAATTTTCAACAATGCACAGTTAGCTAGTGCATCTAAAATTGCCAATTAGGATGTCAAATCAAAAATAGTCAAGAGAAAAATCGTGATGAAAAAAAATATCTTCCCGCAGCACGAAGAAAATCAAAAGGTAGCCCAAAGATTGAGTATCAACTCTTTAGAAGAAGCACTTAAGTTTCCGAAATTTTTTGAAATCGAAACAGTCAACGCCTGCAACGCCCGGTGTACGATGTGTACCATCAACGACTGGGAGAAAGTCAAAGATGTGATAATGAGCGATACATTGTATGCCAAATTTGTCGATGAAGTCGCCGAGTATGCCGACTGGGTAGATACTGTCTGTCTTAATCGAGATGGTGAACCGACGCTCGACAAAAAATTGCCCCAGAGAGTTAAGATGCTAAAAGATGTAGGTATGAAAAAGGTGACATTTGCAACAAATGCACAATTACTAACTCCCCAACTTGTGCATCAACTGATTGATGCTGGGCTAGACGACATTATGATTTCTCTTGATGGGATTACCAAAGAAACGTATGAAGCCATTCGTCTGAGATTAAACTACAATGTAGTCTTGGAAAATACTCTCAATTTGATTAGCATCCGCAACGAAAGAAATTCATCTTTGAAAGTTAGAATTCGCATGGTGCTAATGGAATCTAATCAACATGAACTTGAGGAATGGTCGTCTTTCTGGAATTCAAAAATATCCCCTGAAAAAGATGATGTATATGCCAAACCCGCCCATACTTGGGGAAATCAACTAACGGGAGAAGCAGAAAAAATGATCGCGAAGTATGCCGAGAAGCCCTGTATATTTCCATTTTCATCAATGGTCATTCAAGTTGATGGAAAAGTTCCTATGTGTAACATAGATTACAATGTGAAAGAATTGATGGGAGATTTCTCAAAGGAGTCTATCCAAGAAATTTGGAATGGCGAAGCTTTCACCCAGGTACGGTTTTTTCATGCCAACAAGCAGCGTAATAAGATTGAAATGTGTCGTGGATGCAGTATTTGGGACCCAGAGGTTGTAATAAAACAGCCTACCGCAGCGACAGTTTAAAAATTCTATAAAGTCTGATATCAAATTTTTTTTTATGAAATTCTTAGTGATTGGTGCTTCTGGATTTATTGGCAGGCATACTCTGCATTATATCAAGTCTCTTGGATATGAAGCTGTGGGTACACAGGCTAAGGCAAAGAATCCTGATTTGGTTAAATTCGATCTTTTAGAAGATAGAATCGAGTGGCAATTAGATACAGCTTACTTGGAGACAGATAGCCAAGTTTTTGGCATAATATTTTCAGCTATTACCCCGATTGATCGCTGTTGGCGGGAACGGGAATTAAGCTACAAAGTTAACGTAGAGAAGACTTGCCAACTTTTGGACGACTTTAAAAATCTTGGAATCAAGCCAATATTTATCTCTAGCGAGGCAGTGTATGACGGTACAACCGGGTACTATAGTGAGGAACATCAGCCTAACCCGGTGAATGAATATGGCAAACAAAAGTTAGCAGTGGAAAGATATATTCAGCAAATGTCTCCTGAAACTCTGATTTTACGATTAAGTAAAATTGTCGGTGACGACCCCAAAGAAAGCCATCTTTTTTCAGAGTGGCATCAGTGGATGGAAACAAATAAACCTATTACTTGTATTGCTGGACAGGTATTCTGCCCTACATTTGTTGAAGATATTGCTAAGGGAATTTTATTGAGTTGTCAACAAGGGATTTCTGGGTTGTATAATATGGCTAACCCAGTATTCTTCCCCAGAGAAGAACTAGCTAAACAGTTTGCGCTGGCCCTCGGTCAAGAAGCGCAAATTATCTGTAAGCCTCAAGAAGCATTTAACTTTGCCGATAAGCGGAATGAAAATAATTACTTAGACTCGACTAAGTTCTTGAAGGCCACAGGGATGCAATTTACTTCCATGCGTGAAGTATTTACTGCTTTTACCCATAAGTTAAAGGAAGACTCTAAATAATTGATGTTGACTACACCCAAACACTGCTTAGTAACAGGTGCCGCCGGCTTCATCGGCAGCCACCTATGCGATCGCCTCCTGTCCCTCGGCCACACCGTCACCGGCCTCGACAGCCTAATAGTAGGTCGCCTCGCCAACCTAGAACAAGCCAAAACCTACAACACCTTTAACTTTATTGAGCAAGACGTAGCCACCATCACCCCCGCGACCTTAGAAGACATTGACTGGGTATTTCACCTCGCAGGGCTGGCAGACTTAGTACCGTCCATTGAAAACCCCAGCCAATACTACCACTCCAACGTTCAAGGCACTTTTAGCCTGCTAGACGCTTGTCGCCACGCTCAAATCCAACGCTTCCTGTACACCGCATCATCTACCTGCTACGGCATCCCCGACCAATATCCCACACCCGAAACCTATCCCTGTTCTCCCGAACATCCCTACGGCTTGACTAAGTATTTAGGCGAGCAAATGGTCATGCACTGGGCAAAAGTGTACAAACTCCCCGCCCTTTCCCTGCGGCTGTTTAACGTCTATGGACCTCGTTCGCGAACAACAGGAGCCTACGGTGCTGTCTTTGGTGTGTTTTTAGCCCAAAAATTGGCAGGAAAACCCTTCACCCTTGTCGGCGATGGCACCCAAACCAGAGACTTCACCTTCGTCAGCGATGTTGTAGAAGCCTTTGTCACCGCAGCAGCATCGGATGTAACGGGTGAAATTATCAACATTGGCTCTGGTAATCCTCAAAGTGTCCTCACCCTCGTGGAACTATTAGGCGGCCCTGTCGTCCACATCCCCAAACGCCCCGGAGAGCCAGACTGCACTTGGGGAGACATCACCAAGGCCCAAACTCTCCTGAAGTGGAATCCAAAAGTTCCTTTCCCAGAAGGAGTAGCCCAGATGTTGGCAAACATCAACCTGTGGCAAGAAGCGCCAGTTTGGACACCGGATTCCATTCAGGAAGCCACAAAAGCATGGTTTGAATATTTGGGGAAAACCTGAAATTTATGCTAGAGAATTCCCCTTCCCCAGAGAAACTTCAGGTTGCCAAAGCATTCATTTACCAAGGAAATCGCCTGTTACTACAACTGCGAGACAATATACCTGAGATTATCGCCCCCAATCATTGGGGACTGTTCGGCGGTACTGTTGATCAAGGGGAAACTCCAGCCCAAGCCATGAAGCGAGAAATCGAAGAAGAACTTTGCTGGACACCACCCGAACCCAAATATTTGCTAACCTGGGAAGCGCCCGAACGAGCTTGCACCACCTATATTTTTGGCATTCCGTTAACAGTAGCGGTTAGTCAATTGATCTTGACAGAGGGGCAAGCATTACGACTATTTACATTTGAGGAATTGACTCAAATACTTTTAGTTCCTAAAATTCCTCGGATACTTCCACAAGTTGTGGAGGCGATCGCGTCTGATGAACTAACCGCAGCTTGGCAGGAGTTCAGGAATAAAAATTTAACATGGGCATGATATCAAATCCGTTAGTATCGGAACTAATATAACCCACAGTCAGGACACGGCAGTACCCTTCTTCGTGTCAACTTAACTTCAAACTCAGTCAGAGATTGTTGTTTAACTATCAAACTTCGATCCCCCCTAGCCCCCCTTAAGAAGGGGGGGACAGGAGTCTACTCAAAGTCACCCCCTACTCCCCTTCTTAAGGGGGATTTAGGGGGATCTAGACTAGGGTAAAAACGAGATTTCTTAAGGGTTTTACTCTTAAGTTGACACCAATGGGCTCTTGGAGTGTCCCTACAATTAATCGGGGTAGGGAAACGGCATTGCCGTGTCCTCCGTTATTATCATTCCGGTGCAACCGGAATTGATATGACTCATTAAATAAAACCAAAACTGAAAAAATAAATGCAAACCTTTCCCTCACAACACCCCTTTGCCACCGATTACTTCCGTCAACTTGGAAATTTAAGCGAAAGCTTTGAAGCGACTGACAAAAAATCTCAGCCTCTTTCCTTTTCCGAAGCAATTAGTCAAGCCGCAGCTTTGGTATCTCAACAAAGCCAACAGCAAAAAAAAGTAATTTTTATTGGCAATGGCGGAAGTGCAGCAGTAGCAAGTCACCAGGCGATCGACTACTGGCGAAATGGAGGCTTTCCCGCGATCGCCTTCAATGACGGTGCTCTCCTCACCTGCATCAGCAATGACTTCGGCTACGAACAAGTTTTCAGCAAACCCATTGCCACCTTTGCCCAAGCTGGGGATATTGTATTTGCCATCAGCAGTTCTGGAAATTCAGCTAATATCCTTGCAGGGGCGAGTCAAGCAAATAAAATGGGCTGTCACGTCATCACCCTATCAGCTTTTAAGCCAGAGAATCCCCTGCGTCAACTAGGAGACATTAACTTTTTCGTCCCGACGATGGCCTATGGATTTGCGGAAATTACCCATTTGTGCATCTGTCATTGTATCCTAGATGGATTGATGAAAGGCTCATTGCCAGAAACAGAAGTTGAGCGAGTAAGTGATGACAGCAAGTTATTTTCAGGCAGCCAACCAACTTAGGCAGGAAGGCAAATTAGAAGAGGCGATCGCGTCTTACCGCCAAGCGATCGAGCAAAATCCTAACTTTTATTTGTCTCACCACAACTTGGGGGAAGCATTGGCTAAACTTGACCGGTGGGATGAAGCAGTTACTTCCTACGATCGCGCTATTCAACTAAATCCTAACTCGGTTTGGTCTTATTACAATTTAGGGGAAGCCTTGGCAAAACTCTGCCGATGGGATGAAGCGATCGCATCCTACCATCGTGCCATTGAGCTTTCCCCTGATTTTTACACATTTTACACCAGTTTAGGCGAAGCCCTCTGCAAACAGGGTCGTCGTCCCGAAGCCGCTACCTTCTACTGTCAAGCTGCGGAATTCTTGGTCAAACAGCAGCGGTGGGATGAAGCCAAAAATTGTTACAGTCAGGCTATTAAGCTCAATCCATCAGTTAAGGATGACTACCCCAATTTAGCAGAAACCCTGACCAAACAGCGGCAGCTTGAAGTTGCGATCGCTACAACCAGCAAATCCATCGACATCGATCCAGATAGTGCAGAAAGCTACTGTCAATTAGGGAACCTATTAGCACAACAAAATCGGCGAATAGAGGCTATTGAGAGCTATAAAAAAGCGCTCGCGCTCAACTTTGACCTAGAAGAAGCACATATTAACCTTGTCAACTTATTGATAGATCAAGCCGAAATAGATGAGGCTAAGCAAAAGCAAAATAAACCCTGTTTAGAACAGGAGGCACTTTTTAACCTCGGAAACTTACTGATACAGCAAGGTAAATTAGAAGAAGCAATTGAGATTTACAACAGAGCGATCGCCCTAAACCCAAATTGGACAGAAGCTTATATTAAACTGGCAGAAGCTCATGCCAAAATAAGCTGGAATTTGTGGGATTTGGGCAAATTAGATGAATCAATCAGTTCTATGGAACAAGCAATTGATATATATAATTCTCAGATGGAAACCCATACTCTAAGTAATTTAGGTATCCGGTTTATAACGCCGGAGTATTTTACCAACTGGCCTTGGTTACAAGCAATAGGTCAACTAGCTTGCACTATAGACCTTTATATCAAAATGGGTATTCTTGGCTGGCGACCCCAATACCACACAATTCTTTTAGCACCTCCAGAACAGGTCATCAACCCCTGTTTGCTCAACTATTGGCGTCGCTATCTACACATTATCACCGACCATTCCCTCATCGTTCGCCTGCTTCCAGTGGCAAAAAAACTGCGGTGCTTAGAATATACTCTATTTTACATCAAATTATCCGGCAGACAGATGGTAGATACGTCTTATGCCGTGCCTTTAGTTCACAAACAGTGGGAAGCCGAGAAACAACCGCCACTGCTGACGCTATCACCATTGGATTACGAGCGTGGCTGGTGCTACCTACAAGACCTTGGCGTACCTAAAAATGCCTGGTTTATCTGTCTTCACGTTCGAGAAAGTGGCTTCCACTCAGAGGCAGTAAGTAGCTATCGCAACGCTGATATCAATACATACCGATTAGCAATTGAGTCAATTGTAGCGCGGGGTGGTTGGGTCATCCGCATGGGCGACCCCACGATGAAACAAATGCCACCTATGAGGCAGGTTATCGACTATGCTCGCACTGAGGCGAAAAGTGATTGGATGGATATCTTTTTGTGTGCTTCCTGTCGTTTTTTACTTGGCACTAATTCAGGCTTAAGTTATGTTCCCGCTATATTTGGTGTACCTTGCGTGCTAACGAATATATGGCCAATTTCAGCGAGTCCTTACCAAAGTCAGGATCTATTCATCCCTAAGCTTGCTTGGTCTGAAGTTGAAAATCGCTATCTCACCTTTGAAGAAGCATTGTCTCCTAAATTCTTTTTTAATCTCAATAGCAAACTCCTATACTCATGGGGTATTAAAGTGGTGGATAATACACCAGAGGAGATCAATGAGTTAGTGTTAGAAATGCTGGATCGGCTAGAGGGTAAAGTGCAATATACAGAAGAGGAAGAAGCACTACAGCAGAGGTTCAACTCTCTGCCAACCCCCTACGGACTCAGTGCTTTTAACAGCCGGATAGGACGCTCTTTCTTGCACAATTATCATTGTGTCAGACGGAAACCCATCGCTTTCTGACTCTTGTTGTCACCGCGTCAGGTTGGTAACATTATTTTTGGGATAGGCTAGCGTGTAACAATTCGGCTGCCTATCTTTTTTTAGCATAACCGATGCTCAATCTTTACTCCATCAGGGTTTCAGGCGGGTTGTCACCCCCCCATGCGTTCAGGACTAATAGAGTACGGGCGGGGCGGGTTTATTAAGCATTCTCCGTAACTTCCTCCACAGATAAACTTAACGCCTCCGCCACTTGTTCGGCACTCAAACCCATTCCCAACAATCGGGGAATTGCATCCCTTCTTGCCTGAAATTCAGCTTGTCGTGCCTGCTCTGCACTCTCGGCCCTTTCCCGCTGTTGTTCCCCTCGCAATCTCTCCAATTCTGCTCTTTCATCGCCAATCAACAGCAAATTACCTCCCTCGTCCCACCAGCGCAGCCAAAGCATGGTTTGATTTTGATAATTGCCTTGCCAAAGTCCCAATTCTATGCCTAAAGATGCAATGGGAAAATGACCGCGCTGATTGAGTTCTAACAGTTGATAATACCCGTCAATCAACCGATAAACTTCTAATCTGCCATTATTAACTTGGTAGATGCCGTAATAGGGAATTCGCATCACCTGCTCGTACACCCAAAACTTTCCTGGTTTCGTTATTACCCCTTCATCAGTGCGAGATAAAGGAGTACGATCGCGCTCTTCATCTCCGTTCCCGCTCGCAAATTCCAACGCAATTAACGGTGCTATGTGTTCCCGCCACAGCACGTAGGAACGGCGAATTTGACCGTCTAAATTGGGAGGTACATTGGGAACATAAAACCAATCAGGAGCTTCTGCACCTTTTTCTGGCGGTTCCGTTTCTCGCCAGTAAATACCGCAGTCTTGACCGATCGCATATTGTCCGTCAGGATGCCGCTCCTGCAAAATTGGTCCGATCGAATCAGTGAGAATTAAACTCTGCGGATGCTCCTGAAAATTTTTCACAAAAGTACCGTCTGACTCTGGCAATTGAGTGTGCTCTGGAAAAGCAGGAGGTAGAACAATGCTATCAATGCTCTGAATCATAATTCCCTCCGAGATTTTGTCGAATTGGTAATCCGATTTTAGATTGATAGAGTGCGCGACTTTTACTCCTTTCGATCCCGAATAATTATGATTATTGAACCGCGAAGACGCTTATGACACGAAGTCAGAATCATGAAGAATCAGGAAGCAGTAGATAATCTTCTACCGGGAAGGGGGTAATGATTGAGTGCCTGAATTTCAAACTCTTTAACTCAAAATAAAGCGGGCGGGCATGGGGGCACCGCCCCTACAACTCAAAATACTCTTTAAGGCTTCGGTAGCGCACCTTCAGGACTCGGAGAAACCCCCGGTTTGGGACTCGCAGCAGGCGTTGCAGCAGGCTTTGGAGCCTCGCTAGCTAATTGATTAATTTGGTCTTTATAGTTAGGAGGAGCTAACTCAGTAGCTTGATCAAACAGCGTTTTGGCCTCATCTGTTTTGCCCTGTTCCTTCAGCACGATCGCCTTTCCTAATGTTGGGCGAAAATCCTTGGGATT